>JAUHWK010000196.1 GCA_030424555.1 bacterium
TCGCCGCCGTGCGTGCCGTCACCGGGGTCCGCAAGGTCGGGCACACGGGAACCCTCGATCCGTTCGCCACCGGCGTGCTGGTGCTCGCCCTGGGCCACGCGACCCGCTTGGTGGAGTTCCTGGACGAGTCGCTCAAGGTCTACCGGGCGACCGTGGCCCTGGGGACCGCCACCGACACCGGCGATCCCACCGGGGAGGCGATCGCGGAGTCCCCGATCCCCGCGCTCGACGACGACACCGTGCTCGACGCCCTCGAGGCGCTCACGGGCGACCGCATGCAGCGACCGCCGCCGTACAGTGCGGTCAAGCACCAGGGCAAGCCCCTGTACTGGTACGCGCGCCGCGGAGAGGTCGTCGAGGTCGAGGCCCGCCCGATCACGGTCCATGGCATGACCTTGTTCGGCCGCACCCCCACGCACCTCGACATCCGCATCCAGTGCAGCCGCGGCACGTACGCGCGGGTCCTCGCCGAGGAGCTGGCGCAAGAGCTGGGCACCGTCGGGCACTTGTCCGCCCTGTGCCGTGAGCGATCGGGGGCGTTCGTGCTGGACGGGGCCTGGACCATGCCCGAGATCGGCGCGGTCGTGTCTGAGGAGCCCGGCGTCGACTGGGAGGACGTGATGCTCCGCCGCCGACGCGACGGGCCGCGCATCCCGTGGAAGCCGCGTCCGGTCGTGCGGGAGGCGCTCGCGGCGCGTCTCACCCCGATGATCGCGGGCCTGTCGCACCTTCCACTGCTGGATGTGTCGGGACGGGAAGCCCGCGTCGCCCGCAACGGAAGCGCGCCTTCTCAGGCGCCGCCGGGACTTTCGCTGGGCGGACGGTACCTGGTCGTCGAGGGATCGGAGCTGCTCGGGGTGGCCGAGCTCACCGGCCGCGGACCACGGTTGCGCAAGGTGATCCCCCAGGATGCGCCAGCGTCCTGAACGATCGTTCGTGG
Organism: bacterium; assembly: GCA_030424555.1. Lineage (GTDB taxonomy): Bacteria > Myxococcota_A > UBA796 > UBA796 > JAUHWK01. The sequence continues at coordinate 941 of JAUHWK010000196.1, forward strand.
GCCTCCAGGCTTGACGTCGGGGGCGCGACGGGTGAGACCCGCGTCGGCCCATCCTGGGCCTGCCGGCAGGTCGGCGGTTCGTGTGCCATCGCGAGCCCTGCTTCCCTGACCGGGTCTGATTCTCTCCATTGGGGACCAAGTCCCCCGAGGAACACACGATGGCCCTGACCACCGACGACAAGAACAAGATCGTGGCCGAGCACGCCAAGCACGAGGGAGACACCGGGTCCCCCGAGGTGCAGGTCGCGCTGCTCTCCGCCCGCATCACGTACCTGACGGACCACTTCCGCACCCACAAGAAGGACCACGCGTCCCGCCGTGGCCTGCTCAAGCTGGTCGGCCAGCGTCGTCGCCTGCTGAGCTACATCCGCAACCAGGACGAGCAGCGTTACAAGGATCTCATCCAGCGCCTCGGCCTGCGTCGCTGACGCGGCCCAGCAGCCCGGGGGCGGTGCGGAGACGCGCCGCCCTTCGTGCATCCGGGGGGCCACCCGAGCCCCCCTTCGTTCCCTGACAACCCGACACCGAATCCTCCCACGACGGGCCTCCGCTTCACTCGTCTTCGAGGACCCCCGACCGGCACCGCGCACGCTGCGGTGAGCCGGTCGGGGGTCCCCGAAGGCTGGTGAAGGCCTGGTTCGACGCCCGCCACGCTGGCGTGCGTCGAGCCGTGGATGTCCCAGAACGGGCGGTGATGGTCGTCGGATGCAGGCCACGGGAGCCTGCGCCCCAACCCACCGCCGCGCCCGGAATCGCCGGGCCCGGCACGGATCGATCCCACGGGGGACCGATCCGACGTTCCGGATGGACACCATGAAGAGCAACTCCCCGATCACGCCCGCGTTCCGCGAGGTTCAGGTCGGCAACACCACCCTCCGCTTCGAGACCGGCAAGTACGCCAAGCAGGCCGGCGGCGCGATCGTCGTGTCGGCCGGCGAGTCCAGCGTGCTGGTCACCGCCGTCGTCGGCGGCCCGGCGCGGTTCGACTTCCTGCCGCTCACGGTCAACTACGAAGACCGCTTCGGCAGCTTCGGCGCCATTCCCGGCGGTTTCCTCAAGCGCGAGGGCCGCGCCAACGAGCGCGAGACCCTGATCTGCCGCGTCATCGACCGGCCGATCCGCCCGATGTTCCCCAAGACCTTCCGCCGCGAGCTGCAGTGCATCGCGACGGTCATGTCCTACGATCCCGCCCACGACACCGACGTCCTCGCCCTGTGCGGTGCGTCCGCGGCGTTCGCGGTCTCCGATGCGCCCCTCAAGGCGCCGATCGCCGGCGTGCGGATCTGCAAGGTCGACGGGGAGTGGGTCCTCAACCCCTCCAACGTCGCCGTCGCTGCCGCCACGGTCAACCTGGTGATCGCGGGTACCCGCGACAACATCACCATGGTCGAGGGCGGCGGTGTCGAGGCCAAGGAGGAGGAGATCCTCGACGCCCTCGAGCTCGCCCAGGTCGAGATCGCCAAGATCGTCGACGCCATCCAGTCCCTCGCGGACGAGGTCGGCAAGGACAAGATCGAGGTCGAGGCCGACCCGGAGCCCTCCGCCGACGTCGTCGCCTTCCTGGCCGACAAGGGCGCTGGCCCGCTGGCCGAGGCCCTCGCGGTTCCCGGCAAGCACGAGCGTGGCGACGCCCTCAAGGAGGCCCGCAACGCCCTGATCGCGACGATGCTCGAGGGGGAGTCCGACGAGGCCGTCATCGAGCAGAAGACCGAGGAGGCCAAGGAGGTCTGGTCGGGCATGATCCGCAAGTCCATGCGCGGCACCGTCCTCACCGAGGGCAAGCGCCTCGACGGCCGCGCCCCGGATCAGGTCCGCGCGATCTGGACCGAGGTCGGCGTCGCGCCGCGCGCCCACGGCTCCGCGGTGTTCACCCGTGGTGAGACCCAGACCTTCATGACGCTCGCGATGGGCACCGACAAGCGCGACGCCCAGCTGCTCGACTACCCGGGTGGCAAGATCGACCGCACGTTCATGCTCACCTACAACTTCGCCCCGTTCTGCACCGGCGAGGCCCGCATGCTCCGCGGCCCGAAGCGCCGCGAGATCGGCCATGGCGCCCTGGCGCACCGCGCGATCGAGCCGATGCTGCCGTCGTCGGAGGAGTTCCCCTACATCCTCCGCCTGTGCGCCGAGACGCTCGAGTCCAACGGCTCGTCGTCCATGGCCACGGTGTGCTCCGGCACGATGGCGCTGATGGACGCCGGTGTCCCCATGAAGGAGCCGGTCGCCGGCATCGCGATGGGCCTGATCAAGGAGGGCGACGACTACGCCGTCCTCAGCGACATCCTGGGCGACGAGGACCACCTCGGCGACATGGACTTCAAGGTCACCGGCACCCGCAACGGGATCACGGCGTTCCAGATGGACACCAAGATCTCGGGCGTGTCCCGTGAGGTGATGGGCAAGGCGCTGGCGCAGGCGCGTGAGGGCCGCATCCACATCCTCAACGAGATGGCCAAGACCCTCGAGGCCCCCCGCGAGGATCTGTCGCAGTACGCCCCGCGCATCACGTCGCTCCAGATCAACCCCGAGAAGATCCGCGACATCATCGGCCCCGGTGGCAAGGTGATCCGCAGCATCCAGGAGACCTGCGACGTCAAGATCAACGTCGACGACTCCGGTCGCGTCGAGGTGGCCTCCGCCAACCAGGAGAACACCGACAAGGCCATGGCGATGATCCGCGAGATCACGCAGGAGGCCGAGCTCGGCGCCCTGTACGTCGGCGTGGTCAAGCGCATCGTGGACTTCGGTGCCTTCGTCGAGATCTTCCCCGGGACCGACGGCCTGATCCACATCTCGCACCTGGCCAACGAGCGCACCGAGAACGTGCGCGACGTGCTGACCGAGGGCGACGAGGTGCTGGTGCGCGTCATCGACATCGACCGCTCCGGCAAGATCCGTCTGTCGCGCAAGGAAGCGCTGGACGCCGCTGGCTCCCTCTGAGCGAGGCCCCAGGCACGCCTGATTCGTCGTTGCTTGGGGGGTCTGGCCTCGGTCGCGTGTCCACGACGCGTCGCCGTCCGCCAGGTCCCGGCACCCCATGCCTCAGACGCACCTGGAACCACGCTCTCCCTTCGTTCGTCCTGTCACCGCAGGGCGAACGTTCGTGTCTAGACCGGAGGTCCCATGCTGACGATCGACCTGGTCCGCTTCCCCGGTGGGGAGGACCTGGAGCTTCCACGCTACGAGACCGCCGGCTCGGCGGGGTGCGACCTGCGCGCCGCCGTCCTCGAGCCGCTCACGCTCCAGCCGGGGCAGTGGGCGGTCGTTCCCACGGGCATCGGCATCGCCCTGCCCGACGGTTACGAGGCCCAGGTGCGGCCGCGCTCCGGCCTCGCCGCGCGCCACGGGCTCACCGTGCTCAACGCCCCGGGCACCATCGACGCGGACTACCGCGGAGAGATCAAGGTGCCGCTGATCCACCACGGCACTGAGCCGTTCGTGATCCAGCGCGGCGAGCGCATCGCACAGCTCATCGTGGCGCCGGTGCTGCAGGTGGCGTGGCACGAGGTGGACACGTTGGGTGCCACCGCCCGCGGCACGTCCGGCTTTGGCAGCACGGGCCGCTGACCCAGGAGACGGCACGATGTTCGAGACCCTCGGCAAGGGCTTCCGCAATGCGCAGATGGCCCTCAAGGGCCAGACCCGGCTCACCGCGGACAACCTCCAGCCCGCGCTGCGGGAGGTCCGCCGCAGCCTGCTCCAGGCCGACGTCCAGCTCGACGTGGTCAAGGGCTTCCTCCAGCGCGTCGAAGACAAGCTGGTGGGCGACGTCGTCCAGCTGCGGGCCAAGAAGGGTGCCGAGCGCAACCTCGAGCCCAAGGACTGGTTCATCAAGGCCTGCTACGACGAGCTCGTCGACCTGCTCGGCCCCGACAACCCCGAGCTCCACGTCGAGGGCGACCCGGCCGTCGTGATGATGGTCGGCCTGCAAGGGGCCGGAAAGACCACCACCACCGGCAAGCTCGCCAAGCGCCTGATCGAGCAAGGGCACAAGCCGCTGCTGGTTGCGGCCGACATCTACCGTCCCGCCGCGGTGGATCAGCTGATGGTCCTCGGGCGCCGGCTCGACGTGCCGGTGTTCTCGATCAAGGGCATGGACCCGGTCACCCTCGCCGAGCAGGGCGTGGCCCAGGCCAAGCGTGTGGGACGCGACGTGGTCGTGCTCGACACCGCCGGCCGTCTCGCGATCGACAACGCCCTGATGGACGAGCTCGTCCGGATGAAGGACTCGGTGCGGCCCCAGGAGGTCCTGTTCGTCGCCGACGCGATGATCGGCCAGGACGCCGTCGCCACCGCCAAGGAGTTCGACCGCCGCCTCGACTTCACCGGCTTCGTCCTCACCAAGATGGACGGCGACGCACGGGGTGGTGCGGCCCTGTCGATCAAGGCCGTCACCGGCAAGCCGGTCAAGATGCTCGGCCAGGGCGAGGATCTGGATCGCCTCGAGATGTTCCGCCCCGAGGGGCTGGCGCAGCGCATCCTGGGCTTTGGCGACGTCGTGGGCCTCGTCCAGGACTTCGAGCGCCACGCCGACCTCGACCAGGTGGAGAAGTCCGCGGAGCGCATGCTCGAGGGCCGGTTCACCTACGACGACTTCGTCTCCCAGATGAAGACCCTGCGCCGGATGGGCTCGCTCAAGGACCTGCTGTCGCGCATGCCGGGGATGGGGGGCCTGCTCGACCAGATCCCCGCCGAGGCGCTCGACGATCGGGAGATGGACCGCACGCTCGCGATCATCAGCTCGATGACCAAGCAAGAACGCCGTGATCCGGACGTGATGAACGCGTCCCGCATCGCCCGTATCGCGCAGGGCGCGGGCCGAACCGTCACCGAGGTGGGGGAGCTGCACGACCGCTTCCTGCAGGCCCGTCAGATGATGCAGCAGCTTGGCGGCATGATGGGCAACCCCGGCCAGATGGCTGCGATGCAGCAGCAGATGGCGAACATGGGAGGCGGCATGCCTGGCATGGGCGGCTTCCCTGGCATGCCCGGCCTCGGCGGCGGTGGTCCCAAGCCCAGCGCGCTGCAGGACCGCAAGAAGCTCAGCGCGGCCGAGAAGCTCAAGCGCAAGCAGGCCCGGAAGAACCGCAAGAAGGGCCGCAAGAAGTAGGGCGCGTCGTCGCACTGGGCGTCCCTGGGGCAGCGGCCATTGGACCGTCGTCCCCGCGACGCCATGGCTGTGGCCCACTGCATGGGGGGGGGGCCGCCGACTCGGTGTGTCCTCCGACCGTCCGCGTGCGAGAGCGCACCTCCGGGGCGTCGAGGGGTGGCGAAGGCGGTCGGTGGATCCGCGTGGTGACCCGATCGGGTCGACCCGCCACGCGTTCGGAAGCCTAGCGGCCCGTGGGCTCCCGGGGTTCCGTGCGGTGGGAAGCGGGAGGGGCGACCCCCTTGTGTGCGTGGGGGGGCTCCCGTAGGCTGGAGGTGGTGGGCCCAGGCTCGGGTGCGCCGTCCGGTGCGGGGACGATGATGGGTGGTCGGTGGAACATGGTGGCAGCGGCGTGTCTGCTCGGGATTGCCTGGTCGGGGTCGGCGGGCGCCACACCCTACAACCTGGCGTTTCAGGCCGGCCTGGATGGGTGGTCGGTGGGGCCATCCCCGGAGGCTCAGGAGCGGGTCACGACGGTGCCGGGCGCCGCCACGTTGTCTGAGGGGGCGGGCTTCCTGGTGTCCTTGGAGCAGACGTTTCAACCTCCGGAGGGGGCCACGGAGGTGCGGTTCAAGGTCGCATTGGCATCCTCAGGCGACACGGACTCGGGGCGGCTGGACCGCGAGGATGGCGGGTTTCCGGATGCCTTTGAGGTCCACCTCCTCGGACCGCACGACGAGGTTGTGTCCCCCAGCTGGGTTCCCGGCGCGAGCGCGGCGGTGTCGTTGCAGGAGGACGGATCCATCGAGGTGGGGGAGGGGGTGTCGGTCGACGGGGACGGGATCCACCTGACGTTGCCGGCGGGGGCGTCGGACGCGGCGTGGACCCTACGGATGGTGTTGGTGGGGGCAGACTGGGATGTCGGGTCCATGGTGACCATCTCGGAGATCGGGTTCGATGTCGACAACGAGCTACCCCGCGTCGACGCGTCGGCGGCTCCGTTGGTCGCTGAGTGCGGCACACCTCTGGTCCTGGATGGATCGGCGTCGACGGATCCAGACGGCGACGCGCTGGTGTTCACCTGGTTGGACGACGAGGGCGTGGTGGTGGCGCGGACACCGGTCGCCACGGTGGAGGCTCCGATGGGATCGGCCTCGTGGACGCTGACGGCTGACGATGGCGTTGGGGGGAGCGCGGCACTCACCGTCGACGCCACCCGGGTGGACACCACGCCGCCCTTCCTCGATGCGCCGGATCCCTTGGTGGTCGCGGCCGTGGGATGTGCCGTGCCCATGCCCGATCTGTTCGCCACCACCGCGGTGACCTCGGCGGACCTGTGTACCCCCACCGTGCTCCTCAAGGAGACTCAGTCCGTTCCCGTGGGCACACCGATCCCCTTCGGAGCGTCGACGGAGGTGGAGCTCTGGG
>JAUHWK010000695.1 GCA_030424555.1 bacterium
GAGGGTCACGCCGCCGAACGCGGTGAACTTGACGCCGTTGTACAGGCCCGGGTCGATGCCCCACTCGGGGACGACGCGCTGCTCCCAGGCGGCGCGGTCGATCAGCAGCGGGAACAGCTGGATGCCCGCCCCGGCGTGGCCGCCGATGCCCAGGCGCCGCACCGGGTAGTACTGGCCGCCACCACCGACCAGGAGGCCGAAGCTGTACGTGTCGCCCTGCACGTAGTTCTGCGGGGCGACGGACGAGCCGGTGAGGTCGGAGTACGAGCCGAACTTCGCGTTGAAGATCGACTGCGTGATGGTGATCTCCCACCCCGCGGACGCCTTGAGCTTGTCGAGCACGTCCTGCCCGACGGTGATGTCGAGCGTGGTGGACGGCTTGAGCAGGGCGGACCGCGGACCCACCAGGATGGTGGATCCGGCGTTGGCGCGGAGGAAGAAGCCGCGCTCGATCTCGCGCACCACGCTGTCGCCGCCCTTCTTGTCCTGGGCATGGGCCGACTGGGCCGAGCCGAGGCCGGCGATCACGAGGATCGCCGCGAGGGCCGCACGCAGGCTGCGGTGGAGGGAGGCGGACGGGACGATGGGCCGCGGCATGGGCAGGGCTCCGGATTCACGGACAGGCTCGTGTAGCACGGACGGCGCAGTCCCCTGCGTCGAGAACTCGTCAGCCCGGGGCAAACACGAAGGGGTAGGTGACCTGCACCCGGCCGCCACCCCGGGGTTCCGGGAAGCGCAGCCGCAGCACGCGTTCGCGCACGCACTGTCCCACGCGGGGATCGGCGAGCGTGTCGGCGCCCACCGCCGCCTGGAGCACGTGGCCGTCTCCGCCGATCCCAAACCGGATCGACAGGCCGCCGCCGAGCGTGGGATCGGACTGGAGGCCGCGCTGGTAGCAGTGACGGAACATCTGCATGTTCCGCCGCATCACCCGATCGACCTCATCGCGGGTGAGGGCGCCCACGGTGATCGCGGGCCGATCGGGATCGGGCCCCATCGACGCCGGCTTGGGGGACCCCAAACCGATCGGGCCGTCGCCGACGCCGCCACCGAGGGGCCCGTCGTCGCCGTCTCCCCAGCCCAGGCTCGCGGCATCTCCACCGTCCGAGAGGCCGGGCCCACGCTCCCCGAGTCCGTGTCCACCCGGGCCCGTGCCGCGGGGGGCGGACGGGGTGGTGTGGGTCGTGTCCCACGCCGCGCCGATCGCTGGGCCCGCATCGAGCAGGCCGAACAGGTCGGACATCACGGCGCCGATGGGGGGCGGAGGGACGTCCGGGCCGGGGGCGGCTGCGCCAGACGCACCCCGGCGTCCGGAGCCCTTGGCGACCGCGTTCGGGGCGGTGTCCGCCACCTTGGGGGCCTCTGGAGGCGGCGGGGGGCGCACGACCTGGTGACGGACGATCCGATCCATGGCCTCGGGCAGCGTCACGACCACCGTGGT
>JAUHWK010000696.1 GCA_030424555.1 bacterium
AGGGCCAGGGTGATGGGCAGGGCGAGGGCGGGAGACAGGCGCATCAGGGGCTCCAGGCAGCGGGTCTGCCCCGGGTACGCGCGGCTGGGCTCCGCGGTCACATGCCGGTTCAGGAGCGCGGTTTGGACAGGCCCTTTGCGGCCATGCGGGCGGGGGGCGGTCCAAGGTGGCCTTCGTCGTCCGGCCCGAGCTGGGCGTGGGCCTCGAGCTGCTCTTCGACCACGCGGTCCCAGCCCTCCACGCCGAGCCGACGCAACACCAGGCCCGCCATGGTGACGGCACCCGCGAACTCCTCGCTGACGACGTCCAGCCCCTCGGCGCGCAGGGCGCCCTCATCGCTGGCGAACCGGGTGCGGAGCAGCACCGGCACGTCGAACCGGTGCTGGGTGATGTGCAGCGCGGCGGTGTGGGCGGCGTCGAAGTTGGAGATGGTGATCACCACGGCGCGTGCCGATCGGAGCCCGGCGGCGTGGAGGACCTCCTCGGACAAGATGTCCCCGTACACGACCCGGCGCCCCCGTCGGCGCTCTGCGGCCACGGTGTCGGGGTTGAGCTCGATCAAGGTCACCGGGATGCCGACTTCCTCCAAGGCCTCGACCACGGACCGTCCGCCCACGCCCAGCCCGGCCACGATCACGTGGGCCGCATCGGGCACGGGGATGTCGACCATCGGCGGGGCGTCGCCGTCGAGCAGGCGGGTGACGGCGCGCAGGGCACGGCTTCCCTGGACGGCCTCGGGCGCGCGCGCGGCGACGAGGGGGGTCACAGCGATCGTGAGCACGGCGGCCGCGAGGAAGGCGCGCTCCTCGACCTCGCTGAGCAGACCGACCTCTCGCGCTGCGCCCGCGAGCACGAGCGAGAACTCGCCGACCTGGGCGAGCGAGGCGGCCGCGAGGGCGGCGGTCGGAACCGGGAACCGCAGGACGACGAACGCCCCGGCTGCGACGACGGCCTTGCCCACCCCCATCGCCAAGGAGATCGCGAGCACGAGCAGGGGGGCGGCGGTGAGGATCTGCCGGTCCATCAGCATGCCGATGCCGACGAAGAACACGCACATCATCACCGCGCGCAGGGGCAGGACGTCGGCCATCGCCTGGTGGCGGAACTGGGTCTCGGCCAGCACCACGCCGGCCAGGAAGGCTCCGAGCGCGAAGCTCAGGCCGGTGAGCGACACGAGCCAGGCGACGATCCCGCCAACGGCCAGCACGGCGAGCAGGAACACCTCGCGCGGGGTGTCGCGGGCGACGGCCGCCATCAGGGGGGGCACGACCAGCCGGCTGGCCAGGCCCACGCCCACCACCACGGCCAGCGCGCGCAGCAGCACGAGGCCGAACGACAGCAGGTCGGACTGCTCGCCCGCCAGCACGGGCAGCATCATCATCATCGGGACGATGCACAGGGCTTGGAAGATCAGCACCCCGGTGACGAGCCGGCCGT
>JAUHWK010000197.1 GCA_030424555.1 bacterium
CAGCGGGGAGACGGACTCTGGAGACTCTGGCGAGACGGACGACAGCGACCCCTCGGACACCTCGGATTCCTCCGACACGGACGACAGCGACGGCGGGGAGACGGACTCTGGGGACTCCGGCGACACGTCGGACTCCGGCGACACGTCGGACACGGACGCAGGGGACACGGCCACCGACACCGACAACAGCGACCGGTCGGACTCCGGCGACAGCGGGGAGACGGACGACAGCGACGGCACCTGTCCGGATGACGAGGAGACGGCGCAGGGGGACATCGCCCTCGACTTCACCGCGGGGGGGACGTACGCGGCGAGCGGCTTGACCCTGTCGGAGGGTGTCGACGACGGGGACACCTGGACCGTCGAGGTGGGGGCCGGCTGCACGGTGGTGGCGACCGCGACGAACATGTCGTCGGACAACGCCTACTTCGCGATGACGGAGGCGGACGGGCCGAGGAGCTTCAACACCGCCCCGCTGTTCGCGGGCCAGGCAGCGTCTGGATCGGGGACGGTGGACGAGGCCACGACGGTCTTGCTGTCGATCTACACGATCCCGCCCGGGCTCACGGCCGAGGGGGCGTGCATCGCCTACGACGTCGCGATCGAGGTCACCTGTCCGGACCCGGACTCGGACTCGGACTCCGATGGGGGGGACAGCGACACCGACGTGCCCGCGGTGTGTGTGGACGACGCGGTGACGGGACCGCTGTCCGTGGACCTGGCGATCGGGTCCGGCGGCACGGTCTCTCACTCCGACCTGACCTTGTCGCGGGGGGCGGACGTGCTCGACACCTTCGAGGTGGCGGTCGATCCGGGCTGCACCCTCACCGCCCAGGCGTCGAACCGCTCCGACGTGGAGGGAACGTTCGCGATGGCGGGGGGCGGCGCCCTGGTGCTGGAGACGCTGCCTGCACAGCAGGATGTGGGCGACAGCGTCACGGTCGGCGGTAGCGGGGCGACGGTCAGCGTGTCGGTCGGCACGGCGGTGGACGCGCCGGAGGGGGCGTGCCTCGTGTACGACCTGGAGGTCACGGTCACCTGTCCAATCGACACGGATCCCACGCTGTCGGTGGACGAGCTGGCGCCTGGAGACCTGCGGATCGTCGAGGTGATGTACCGGGCGGATCGCGAGGGCCAGTGTGGGACCTCGGCGGCCCAGTACGTCGAGGTGCTGTACGTCGGAGAGGGTCAGGTGGCGCTGGACGGCCTGCAGCTCACCGACAACGCGGGGACGACCTCGACGAACGTCGGACAGGGGGTGGTGCTGGCGGCGGGAGAACGCGCGGTGTTCGGCCAGTCGGGTGGCTTCCACGACTGCTACGGCTTCAGCGCGGACGGCACCAGCCAGGTGTACTTGAACCCGAACGAGGTGTTGGCCCTGCTCGACAGCCAGGGATCCGTGCTCGACTCGGTGACGATCGATGCGACGGCGTTCGGAAACGGCGTCTCGCGTGGCCTGGATGAGGAGACCCTGTCGACGTGGTGCGACGAGGTCGAGCCCACCGCCATGGACTTCCTGACGATGTACGGCACGCCGGGTCAGCCGAACACCGGCTGTGCCCTGACCGCCGAGGACACCGACGCGACCTGGGATGGCGATGCCTGCCGTGAGGACGCGACCGAGCCCAACAGCCACGATGATGGATCGATCGCCCATCCGGTCTCGCTGGCCGCTGGCGAGATCGTCACGCTGACCGACCTGAACCTGGACCAGGGCGGCTACGACGAGGACTGGTTCTCGGTGGACGTCCCGGTGGGGTGCGAGCTGGGGGCCCGCGTGGATCTGGACAGCGACGGGTTCGGTGACTGGGCGGACGTCGTGGAGGCTTGCGCGCAGCCGGGCGCCTACGTGGCGAACGACGACGACTGCGACGACGACGCGCGCGGGGCGTCGCCCGACGGGATCGAGGTCTGCAACGGCATCGACGACGACTGCGATGGCCGGGTGGACGAGGACCAGGCGGACGCGGATGGGGACGGCCAGTGCGACGCGGTCGACCCGTGTCCGGAGGACGCGCCCGACGATCTGGACGGCGACGGGATCTGCGACAGCGTGTTCGCGCTCCAGGTCGTGAGCTTCCCCGAGGGGGGCACGGCGATCTTGATCACGATCCAGGGCCTGCCTGGCGCCGCGATCGAGGTGGTGGTGGGGACCGACGGCCTCGGTGGCGACACCTGCCACGACGCGGACGACGGCGGGACGGTGTGCTTGGACCCCGTCGACCCGGTGGCGCTGGGCGCGACGGTGGACGCCGACGGGTTCGGCAGCGCCTATGTGGTCACGTCCGTCCCCGAGTCCCTGACGGCCGGCACGACGGTGTGGTTGCAGGCGTACAGCACCGAGGGCGCTGGCGCGGTCACACCCGCGGTCGAGGTGGTGGTCGAGTAGGGAGCCTCGGTTCAGATGTTCGCAACATTCCACCCGCTACAGCGTGGATGTCGGTCGGGAAGCCCCGACCCCGCGCTGTGCGGCCCGGTGCCCTGATGGGTCCTCTGACCACCCCACCCCCCTACCCGGGAGACCCTGGGGCACCGGGTTCGCCTTCGGCGGGACCCGCTGGCCTCATCCGTCGAACCCGACGTGGATCGGGTTGGTGAGGCCGATCATCGGGCCGTACAGGCCCGACAGACCCGCGGGGGCCTCGACCGTCTCGCCGTGGACCTCCACCCGGTACCAGGTTCGCTCGCCAGCGGGCGGGGTGTCCTGCAGGTGCAGGGTGGTGTCGGGGGTCTGCCGCGTCTGCCACACGACCCCGTTGCGCAGCACGGTGATCGTGCGCTCGGCGCCGACCTGGGCCTCGGGGATCTGGTCGAGGTCGATGCGCAGGACAATCGGATCGCCGGTGGCGGGGATGGTGTCGCCCATCAAGACCTCGGAGATTCCATCGCCGTCGGCGTCCGCGCGCAGCAGGATGCGCTCGGCGGTGGGGGCGTAGGTCACGCTCGCGTGGCCCGCTGCGAGGCCGGCCAGCAGGGCCTCGGCGGTGCGGTCCTCGGAGACGATCCAGGTGGTGGGGTTGCCGACGTTGAGGCCCGCAGCCTCGATGCCGGTCTGGTGGTGGCAGTCGCTTCCGCCGCGTCCCGGTAGGCGCTGGCCCTGCTCCATCCGCGCGTCCCACAGTGCCAGCGAGGGCTGGTTGTCCGTGGGGAAGGGGAACAGGGCGTTCCACACCTCCATGCTGTCCAGTCCGATGTCGAACCCGAACTCCCACGGGTCGCCGTTGAGGGGATGGTTGGCGGACAGGTGCAGCCCCTGGCGGTGGGCTTCGGCGGCGAGGGCGGCGCCTGGTCCGTCGCGGAGGGCGTACAGCGCAGGGTGGTCCCACGGGGTGGCGGAGAACAGGTTCGCGTGGCCGGTGGCCGTCGTCAGCTCCACTCCGAACAGGACGATGAGGTCGTCCACCTCGAGATCGGGATCGGCCCAGGTCGTGATCTCCCCGTCCACGTGGTTGTCGTGGTCGGTGAGGACGAAGGCGTCCAGGCCCCGCGCACGGGCGACGTCGAGCAACTCGGGGATCGGGTTGTCGGGCGCGTCGTCGCTGTGGGTGGAGTGCAGGTGCAGGTCGATGCCGAGCCACAGGCCGCCGAACGTGTCGTCGGGCGGATCGGACGGGGCGGGGGCCGCGGGTCCTTCGCAGGCCACGCAGATCGCGGGCATCCACCGGATGAGACGACGCATGGAACCCTCCCGTGGGGGACGCGCGGTCCTACCACGGGGGGGAGGACCGGATCAGGCTGCCGTGGCGGTCGCCGCCTCGGGCTGGAACTGCGCGAGCCACCGGCCAAACGTGTGGGACGGCGACCCGTCGCGCGCCGGAAGGCGGATCGGGGTGCGCTGGGTCCACAACGACGCGTCCCGCTTGACGTCGCGCCGGAACGCGGCGGCGACACCGGGGGTCGCAGCCCGGTGGAGGTACGGGATGACGCGCCGGGCCCACGCGGGGGCGTCGGGAAGCATCCGCACCTGGACCGCGAGGCGCAGGTGGGTGTGTCCGTTGGGAAGGGGGGTGGGCAGGACGAGGTGGCGGGTGACGAAGTAGCCGCCCGGGTCGGACACCTCGGTCACCTGCACGCCCGTCCCGTAGGCGCGTGCGTGGAAGGACAGCGGCAGGGACGGCAGCATGGAGACGCCCGGATCCCACCCGATGCGGGCGGTGAGCGACAGGCAGGCGCCGTCGAAGGCCGTCGGGGAGACCACATCGACCGAGCGGTAGCGGTGGACGCTCAGGAAGTGGTCCAGATCCGCCAGGTCCTCCATCACGTGGGCGGGATCGGTGGCGACGACCATGTCCTGCGTGTGCCAGGCGCCGAAGCCCTGCTCATCGAGGGCGGGGACGTCGAACCATGGGGCCCGCCCGGCGGGATCCATCCACACCACGATCGCGGGGCCGTGGGCGTGGACGGGGAAGGTTCGCAGGGCCATCGCGTGGCGGTCGCACGCCGTGCCCGAGACCTCGAAGCCCATGCCGTGGTGAGGACAGATCAGCTGCTCGCCGCGGACGGTGGCGCCGGGCGACAGCCGGGCGGCCATGTGGCCACAGGTGTCCTGCACCGCCGACAGGCGTCCGCCCATCGAGCGCCACAGGACGAGCTGACGCCCCGCCACGGTGATCGCACGGGCCTGCCCGGGGTGCAGCTCGTGATCCCAGGCGACGGCGTACCAACCCGCGCGGGCGGTGGGATCGGCGTCCTGCAGGGCGGGCACCCGCTCGGTGGCCGGGGTGGTGCCGGCGCGGCGCTCCGCCTCCTCCTTGAGGGCCGCCGCCATCGCGACGAACCCACGGTGCAGGGTGGGGCCGACCTGGCGGACAGTGATGCCCTTGAGCGGCCCATAGAACCGGTCTTCAGTCTGGTAGCGGGTGCGGCCATCGGGGAGCGCGCGAACCCGCTGGGTGCGAATGCCGCGCACGAGCTCGGGGCCATACGCGCCGCTCCACACCAGGCGGTCGTTCGGCACGACCTCGTAGACCCGTTGCTCCTGCGTGCGCAGCCATCGGCCGACCCGGGCGGTGAGCGCCAGCGTGTTGCCCTCCACCAGCTCGCCCTCGACCCGGGGGGTCATCGGGTTCCAGCGCGGGTACGAGGCGAGGTCGGTCAAGGTGTCCCAGACGACGTCGATCGGTGCGTCGATGTCGATGTGGACGCGTGGTTCGGACATGAGGTGCTCCCCTCAGCGCGGTTCCCCGTCGCGCCAATGCAGAAAATTTTTGCGCGTCGCGGCGTGGGGCGCAAGATATTTCGCACACACGCGTCGGGATCGTGGGGACGGTCCCGGGCACGCAAGGATGGGGACGTGAACGAGACACAAGGAACGATGGGGATCGATGCGGGCGTCGAGGTCGACGCGCCGCCCGAGACCGTGTGGCAGGTGCTCACCGATCTGCGCAGCTACCCGGCGTGGCACCCGACCCTGCGCGAGGCGCGCGGCGAGATCCGCCCAGGGTCCACCGTCCACCTCGCCCACCAGTGGGGCACGGGGACCTGGAAGGCGCGCCGCCGGGTCGTGGCGGTGGATCCCGGCGTGTCCTGGCGCTGGGTGTCGGTGGGCGTGCGCGGTCGGCTCGCGAGCCGCGTCGCCCAGACCGTTCGGCTGGCGCCGGGCGAGGGCGGGGGCACGACCGTGTGGATCGACGACGAGCGAGCGGGTCCCGTGCGGCGGCTGGCGGATCGGGTGTTCGGGGACCTGCTCGACGTGCGGACCGCTCTCGCGGTGCGGGCGGCCGCTCGTCGGGCCGAGGCGATCGCCCGGGGGGAGGCGGAGCCCGTGTGGCCACCGCCGCCCAGCCTGGCGGGCTTGGGTCGGCGCATGGACACGGCCACGTCCCTCGACATCCTGTCCCGGCTGATGTTCGACCCGATCGGGCTGGTCGATCAGCTCAAGGCCGAGCACGGCGACCTGTTCACCATCCCGGTTCCGTTCGGGATCACCCCGCCGTTCACGTTCTTGACCACCCGGGAGGGCTACACCAGCGTGCTTCGGCTGTCGCCGGAGGTGGGCCGCAACGGCCCGGTGATCGATCGGGTCCCGGCCCTGGCCAAGTGGACGCCGCGCAGCGATCCCTCGGACGCGCACCTGCAGGCCCTGTTGCTGGCAGGGCGGCAGGTGATCGGGGGCATGGTGCGGGGCCGTCCGGAGGAAGAGCTCGAGGCGGCGATCCGGGCCGACGTCGCCCGGCACGTCGCGGGGTGGCCTGCGCAGGCGGGCGGCGTGGGGGTCGACCTCACCACGGCGATGGTCGCGATGATCCACGACGTGAGCGCGCGCCTGCTCCTCGGACCGGCGCTGTGGGAGGCCCTCGGGCCCGACGCCCCTGGCCAGGTCCGCACCATCGTGAATGCGGTGGACGCGGCGCGGGCGGCCACGGCCTTGTCGCCGGTCGGCACGCTGCTTCCCGAGCACCGGGCCACCAGGGCCCTCGGGGCCACCCTGCTTCGGCTGGCGCGCGACCCGGCCTCCTCCCGATTCCCGTTCGTGGCGGCGGTGCGGGAGGCTCGGCGCGAAGACGGCACCCCATGGCCCGACGAGGACGTGGCGTGGATGATGTTCTTCGCGATCTGGAACGCCACGCTGTACACCGGCACCTACGGCACGTGGGCGCTGTTCGACCTGCTGGACGCGCCCGAGGCGCTCGACGAGGTCCGCGATCCCAGCCCGGAGCGAGGGGATCTGCTCACGGGAGGGGTGGTCGAGACGATGCGACGAAACCCGATCTCCTGGCAGCTCCGCTACCTGGCGTCCCCGGTGGACGTCGAGGTCGCCGGGCAGCGCCACCGGGTCCCGGCAGGGCACTTCTTGAGCGTGTACTCCCACGGTCTCAACCGGGACGGGGCGGTGTACCCCGAGCCGCTGGCCTACCGACCCCGACGCTACCTGGAGGGCGCCCCCGCACCGCTGTTGTTCGGCACGGGGCCGTTCTCCTGCGTGGCCCAGCGGTGGGTGAAGCACTTGCTCGCGACGATCCTCGCCGGGGTGATCGACGAGGTCGAGCTGACCCTCGTCGACCCCGTGCCCGCCAAGATCAGCCGGGTCCACCTGCTGTACCCGTCCCATCCTGTGCGGGCCAAGGTGGTTCCCCGCGCCCGACCAGGGGCCTGATCGGTGGCGTGGCACGACGAGGCGGTCCTCGGGCTGGCAGACGATCTGCGGGTCCAAGTCCACCATCCCGCGACCGGTCCCGCGGACGAGGTGGTCCTGTTCATCCACGGCTACGGCCTGCACGCGGACCGGTTCGACACCCTGTTCCCGATGCTCACCGACCACGGCACGTCGGTGGTCGCGTTCGACTGTCCAGGACACGGCCCTGGGGCGACGGGGGCGTTTGGGGTGGACGATCTGGCGCAGGTGGAGGCGGCGGCCCGGGCGGTGTACGACGCGGTGGAGAC
>JAUHWK010000198.1 GCA_030424555.1 bacterium
GGTGGTCGTGGCGGGTCTGGACCAGGACTTCCGGGGTCGTCCCTTCGGTCCGATTCCCGCGTTGCTGGCGGTGGCCGAGGAGATCCAGAAGACCCTCGCCGTGTGCACGGTCTGTGGGGCGCCGGCCCATCGGTCCCAGCGGTTGGTGGCGGCGGATCGCCAGGTGTTGCTGGGCGCGACGGAAGCCTACGAGGCCCGATGCCGGCGCCACTGGGACCCGCATCGGTTCGACGCAGAGCAGCAGCACCTGCCGTTGTCTGCCGGTTGAACGCCCCCTGCGACGTCCTGTCCAGGGACACAAGCCCGTGACGGACGAGGATCGGCCTCGTTGCGTGTTGATCGCGCACTGGACACGGAGATCCGGCCTGACTACGGGGCGCGCGACACGACGGGGGATGTCCTGTCGGGTCGCACGTACACCGTGAGGAGACATCATGCGCAACATCGCGATCGCCGCCCTGACCCTCGTGGCCGCCTGTGGCTACGGCAGCTACGACGCCTTCGAGTCCGCCTTCGAGGCCGAGTCCACCCGCATCGTCGAGGATCTCTGCGAGATCGAGACCACCGATGACGAGGGCGAGGGCGACGAGGTCGAGGTCGACTGCGACGAGTTCGACGCCGACGCCGCCAAGACCTGCATCGACGGCATGAAGGCCATCGACGAGTGCCCCGACTTCACCACCGCGTGGATCCCCTCCGCCTGTGGCGACGTCTGCACCGCGGCCTCCGTCGACACCGACGAAGACTCCGACGCCTGAGTTCCGTACTCGGCACCACCGGCCACCCTGGTCCTCTTCGGAGGGTCGCGGAGGCCGGATGGACCGAGCAGCCCCGGTGGCGCACGTGCGCCACCGGGGCTTCTTCGTTGGCGGAACCGCGTCGGACGGGGCATCGGGGCCCGACGGGAGGTGCCGTGCACCGACGGGTACCCTACGGAACGGTCGTTCGAGTCGGCGCCACGATGGTGGCTGCGCTGGCGATGGGCGGGTGCGTCCTCACCCCTGAGCGCTTCTTCGAAGACCTCGACGAGGCGGTCGCCACCCAGATCGAGCGGTGTGGGGGACCCTCCGCACCCGATCCAGACGTCGAGGGCGCGTGGACCGGGGACCTCGTCTGTCCAGCGTTCGACGTGGCGGCGGCGCGGGCGTGCCTTCGGGCCACCCGCCAGCTCCGCGAGCCGGACTGTCTCGTGGCGGAGGGCGACTCCGACAGCGCCCCAGGGGCCTACGAGGTGCCCTCGGCGTGTGACTTCGACGCCATCTGCGGCATCCCGTAGACGGGCTCCAGGCCGGGCGCAGCGCGCGGGGATCCCCACGACCGCGCCGTTCACCGAGGCGGACAGGCGGTGGGGCGGCCGTCGATCGGGGTGAGAACCGGGTCAGGCCCACGCCCCGGCCTTGTGGCACGGGCCCGGCTCGGGTACGCTGCGCGCCCGACGCCTTGGCGTCTGCGGAGGACCCTCCATGACCCGCAAGACCTCGATGACGACCTCCTCGCGTACCCTGGCTGCTGTGGTGGCCATGGCCCTCGGCACCGTCGCCTGCGGCACGCCGGAGCAGGAGTTCGTGGACACCTACACCACCTCGGTCTGCACGCACGAGCTCGACTGCGGCGACCCGGCGGACAACCGCTTCCGCGGGGTGCTCGACGTCGAGGACTGCGAGGGCATCACCAAGCCCGAGGTGTACGCGTGGGGCAACGGGTGCCGCTACCGTGGTGGCCAGGCCGCCCAGTGCTTGGCGGATCTCACCACGCTGACCTGCCCGGGGCAGGGTGGTCTCGCGCCGATCCCCGCCTCCTGTGAGTCCGTGTACGTGAACTGCTCGGACGTCGTCGACACCGACACCTCGGATCCCGGGGATGGCGGTGGGGAGGACACGGGTTCTGGTGGCGACACCGACGACGGCTCTGGTGGCGACACCGACACCTGATGGCCTCGGGCGTGCGCCGTCGCCGCCGGACGGCACCGGCCGCGCGACGAGGCACGACCTGGAGCGATCATGCGTGGGATGAGGATCGGGTTGGCCTGCCTTGTGTGGGCGGCCCCGGCGTTTGCGGGCGCGGGCGTGTCCGCGAGCAGCGAGCTGACGACCTCCGATGACGTCAAGCACAGCGCGGCGTTGGCGTTCGATGGTGATCTGACCACCGGCTGGGCCGAGGATGAGACCGGGGCGGGCGTCGGCAGCTGGGTGGAGCTTCGGTTTGCGCGGCCCACCGCGGTCACCTCGGTGAGTGTGTGGCCTGGCGACCTGTCCAAGGGGGAGCGCTCCCTCAAGGAGAACGGCCGGCCCCACACCCTGCGGGTGGTGCTCGACCTGGCCGACGGGGATCCGGTCGAGAAGACCTGGCGTGTTCGCGATGGCGCGGAGCACGGCATCCAGCGGGTGGACGTCCCGATCGAGGGCATGGCGCGGTCTGTGCGCGTGATCGTGGACGAGGCGTACGCCGGCTACATCCGCAATGACCTGTACCTGGCCGAGATCGCGGTCAACTTCGAGGACGCCGAGATCCCTGGGCTGGGCGATGTCGAGGCGTGGGCCACGTCCTCCAAGGGACAGAAGGCCGTCGCCGAGCACGAAGAGTCCGTGATCGGTCTGTTCGACAAGATCATCAGCGACGATCTGGGCGACTCGGAGTCGATGGACGTCCTCGAGGGGTTCGCGGCCAACGGGGCTCCGTGGCGGATCGATCGGGTCCGACGCAGCGTGCCTGCCGGCTACCGGGTGCAGGCCACCCCGCCCGATGCGCTCGCGATCGACGCGCTGCTCAAGATCAAGGACCCGAACGCCATTCCCGCGCTGACGATGGCGGGGCTGCGCTCCCACGGAAAGGAGGCCCGTCGCCTCGCCGCGGCGGTGTCGTACTTCTCGGCCTACGCAGACCTCAAGGGCGGTGGGCGTCGTGCGCTCGCGCCGTGGGGCACGTCGGGCTGGGAGAAGGGCGCGCTGCGCGGGCTGGGGGAGCCGCTGGGGATCGGCCTGGGCGCGTACGGGGATCTGTACGTCGCCGACACGGCCAACCACCGGGTGTCCGTGTTCGGGCCAGACGGCCGCCTGCGCACCACCTGGGGCCACGGCACCCCGACCGTCACGTCCACGTGGATCGGGGGCGACCGGCCGCACTACGCGGCGGGCGCAGAGCCCAGCGAGGCGTCGGTCGGGTTCACGGCGCCGCTCGACCTGGACGTCGGGTCGACGCGGGACGGCGATGTCGTCACCGTGGTGGACGCGGCGGGCTGGGTGCGTCGGTTCGACGGGGAGGGCACGCTGCTCGCACGCTGGCGCGCACGGGGCGAGATGGCGCCCGCGGCCGGGTATGGCGGTGCGGCCCACGTTGTCGCCACCAAGAAGGGCGTGGTGGTGATCCAAGGCACCGACGGCATCGTCGCCACCCCCCAGGGTGAGGAGACGGCTCGCTGGACGGTCGCCGAGGGCGCGCCCATCACCATGACGGCGCTCAAGAACGGCAAGCTGGTGCTCGGGTTCCGCGGGGGCGCGGCCACGTACGACACGCAAGGTCGACGCATCGCCACCTTCCTGGACGAGAACGAGCTGCCCTTGGGCTACGAGGCCTACGCGCTCGCCACGGACGAGAAGGGCAAGGTGTGGGCCCTCACCGACCACGGCTGGGCGCTGCAGTTCACGCCGTCCGGCAAGGAGATCCGCCGCGTGCGGGTGCAGGAGCGAGGCCTCGCGCTGCCCCGGTTCACCGTGCGGGAGGACATGCTGTTCGTGACGGCCGAGGACGAGATCCTGCGCTTCGACGTCCTGGCGCTCGAAGCGGAGGCCGACCAGGCTCCGTGAGCGTGCCGCCCGTGCGAACGCACCTCGCGGCCCTGCTCGTCCTGTGCGCGTGCGGCACTGCCGATCCGCCCATGACCCCCGCGCCGGTGGTGCCGGTCCAGCGGGTCCGCACGCTGCCCTCGCTGCGGTCCCGACCCCTCGCGCACCACCCCGTCGCCGACCCGTGGCAGCCCGGCGAGGGCGCCTTGCCGACGCTCGCCGACCTGCCACCCCGCGAGACGGTGGTGGGCTGGGCGCACGCGGGCATGCCCGAGGACCTGGCGGACCCGTCGTGGCGTGGCCTGACCGAAGCGGTGGTGCCCCGCGCGGACTGGGTGCTCCCAGACGGTCGGCGGGTGCGCTTTGACGCGCGGGTCCACGGCCTCGTCGAGCGGGTCGAGGAGGGCGCGCGCGCGCTTGCGGACGTCCGGGCGCGTCAGGCCTCCCCCCCGCCGTGGAAGGCCGCGGATGGCGCGTGGCTGGATGGGGTGCGGCGCGCCGCGGAGGCGGTCGGTCCAGGCCATGGCCAGGTGGGGGATCGGGCGCGGGTGAGCGCGCTGATCGAGCTCGTGGCGTGGCGGGTGGTGACGGCACCTGACGATCCGCCCCCCGAGGTGGCGCAGGCGGTGGTGAGGGTGATGTACACCGGGCTGCGGTGGCGGATCCTGTCAGAGGCGGTGGGGCTGCACGCCGAGGCCGTGGCGCGGGCGGCCCCGCGGGTCCCCGACGCGCCGTCGGAGGCGCGCGCCTGGCTGGATGCCGCCGTGGTGTGGCGCGTTCAGGGAGATTGAACGCCGGAGATCGTGTGGAACGCCTGGGGGATCCGCTTGCCGCCCTTGCCGGGCGCGTATAGGCCCGCCCGGCACAGGTCGGACAGGAAGCCGCCGGTGGCATCAGGCCACGGGAGGAAAGTCCGGGCTCCACAGGACAGGGTGCCAGGTAACGCCCGGTCGGGGCAACCCGGAGGAAAGGGCAACAGAGAGCAGACCGCCAGGCGTGCCCAGCACGACCTCTCCGGCTCGGCCTTCGGGTCCCCGGAGGACGCTTCGGCGTCGGCAAGGGTGAAAGGGTGCGGCAAGAGCGCACCGGCGGCCCCGGCGACGGGGTCGGCCAGGCAACCCCCATCCGGAGCAAGACCAGGTAGAGGAGCGCTTGAGGGCCGTCCGCCCGAGCTCCCGGGTTGGTCGCTTGAGCCCGTCGGCAACGGCGGGCCTAGAGGAATGGCTTCCACCCCGCGAAGGGCGACCGACGCGGGGAACAGAACCCGGCTTACGGACGACCGGTGCCCGCCGGTTCCACCCTCGGGTGGGGCCGGCGGCTCCGTCGCCGCGACCGTGGGAGGCCGTGGGTGGCCCCCATGGAACGTGGGGCGCGCGGGATGGGCCCACCAGGACTTGAACCCGGGACCCTGCGGGTATGAGCCGCGTGCTCTGACCAACTGAGCTATGGGCCCGCCGCGCGCGGAGGCTCTATCCGGTCCGCACCGGGAGGCATCCCAGGCGCGAACGCCGGGGCCTCGCCACCACGCCGAGAGGTGCTGGCCCCTGTGGGCCTGCGGGCCTGTGGGCCGTCAGCCTTCCAGGAAGGCCGACAGCCGCTTGCTCCGGGACGGGTGACGCAGCTTGCGGAGCGCCTTGGCCTCGATCTGGCGGATGCGCTCGCGCGTGACCTCGAAGTCCTGACCGACCTCTTCCAGCGTGTGCTCGCTGGCCTCGCCGATGCCGTACCGCAGGCGCAGCACCCGCTCCTCGCGGGGGGTGAGGGTGCTCAGGATCATGTCGGTCTCGTCGGTCAGCGCGTGCTTCTCCATGTGCTCGGCGGGCGACGTGGCGTTGACGTCCTCGATGAAGTCGCCGAGGTGGGAGTCCTCCTCCTCTCCGATGGGGGTCTCGAGGGAGATGGGCTCCTTGGCGATCTTGAGGATCTTGTGGACCTTGTCGACCGGGATCTCCATCTTCTCCGCGATCTCCTCGGGGCGAGGCTCCCGACCGAGGTCTTGCTGCAGGTGCCGCTGGGTGCGGACCAGCTTGTTGATCGTCTCGATCATGTGGACCGGGATGCGGATGGTGCGCGCCTGGTCGGCGATGGCCCGGGTGATCGCCTGACGGATCCACCAGGTGGCGTAGGTCGAGAACTTGTAGCCGCGCTGGTACTCGAACTTCTCGACGGCCTTCATCAGGCCGATGTTGCCCTCCTGGATGAGGTCCAGGAACTGCAGGCCGCGGTTGGTGTACTTCTTGGCGATGCTGACCACGAGCCGGAGGTTGGCCTCGATCAGCTCCTTCTTGGCGGCCTCGGCGATCGCTTCGGCCTTCTTGAGATCCGAGGCGTCGGCCTTGATCTCGTCGCGGGTCATGCCGAGGTCTTCCTCGACCTTGCGGATGCGGCGGACCTCTCGGCGGACGCGGCTGTCGAAGTCCTTCCAGCGCTCCTCGGGGATCCCGGTGCGACGGATGATCTCCTCGCCCCCCCGATCCCGCGCGCGCCGAACCTTGCGGATGGCGGGGCGGAGGTCGCGGGCTGGGAGGCGGGCGTCGCGGGCGACGGCCTCGATCGCCTTCTCGAACTTGGCGATGTCGGTCCACGCCGTGCGGATGGCGCGCGACATCTCGGAGACCTGCGCCTTGCTGTAGTCCAGCGTGCCGAGCACGGTGAACATGGCGTCGCAGGCTTCGTCGTAGGCCTCTTCGGCGAGGCGGCGCTGCTTGTCGGACCGGGCGCGGGCGATCGCATCGCGGGCCTCGCATCGGGCGTGATCGGCGGCCTCGGCGTCGAGCAGGACGGCGTTGAGGGAGCGGTCGTCGGTGGTGCGGGTGGGCTTGGCGCGCTTGCCGGAGCGCTGGGCGCGCAGCATCCGCTCCTCGTCGTGGGCGATCAGGCCGCGGATGAAGTGGACGGCCGGAGTGCGGGTCTGGATGATCCGCCGGATGACGGTCTCGCCCTGCTCGATGCGCTGCGCGATCTCGACCTCGCCCTCGCGGGAGAGGAGCGAGACGGTGCCCATGTTGCGCAGGTAGACGCGGACCGGGTCCTGGCTGCGGTTGTCGTCGCGGGCCTCCCGGGCGTCGCGGCGCGGTGCGCTCTCCGCCTTGCGCTGCTGCTCCTTGACGACCTCGATGTCGTTGTCGCTGAACATGATCATCAGCTCGTCGAGCCGGTGGGCTTCGACGAGGTGGGTCGGGAGCGCGTTGTTCATCTCCTCGTACGTGACGTACCCACGTCGCTTCCCGACGTGGAGGAGGGTCTGGAGCTCGCTCGACATCTCCTTCGAGTCACTCATCGGGACAACTTCTCCTGAGGGGCGTGGATCCCCGCATGGGCGGGGGAGGGGGGGAACCCAGGGGGGCGTGCGGAATCTCGCGAAACCACGGTGCACCGCCTGTGGTACGGTCCGGGTGCGTGAAGACGCTGGGGCGCCGATGTGGCGTCAACCTGTCCGAACAAGACCTGTCCGAACAAGACCTGTCCGAACCCGATCTGTCCGAACCCGCCCTGGACCCCGAGGACCGCTCCCACCCCACGACCATGTCCGCGGCGCTGCGCCCGGGGGCTCCGGACGCGATGGCCGGGACGCGGGGCGTTGCGGGGGACGGTGGAGG
>JAUHWK010000199.1 GCA_030424555.1 bacterium
CGTCGAGCCAGGCGCGGGCGACGGACCGGACGGCATCGGCGTCGAGGGCTTGGAGCCGATTGAGGCGGGCGCGCTCGTCGGCCAGATCCAGCCCGAGCAGGCGGGCGCCGAGCCAGGCATCGGCGGCGTCCTCGGCGGTCAGCAAGCGATCGTTCCAGTCGGCGACCCGGCGGGCCTTGAACGCGGCGAGCTCCTCGTCGGTGGGGCCCTCGGCCCGCAGCCGCGACAGCTCTCGCCGGATCTCGGTGATCGCGTCTGCGGCGCGCTCTCCAGGGACGTCGACCCGGACGGTCCAGGTGGCCTCGTCGCGCCCGGGCGACCACGCGCCGCGGACCCCGTAGGTCCAGCCCTTGTCCTCGCGGAGGTTGGCGTTGAGCCGGGACAGGAAGTGCCCGCCGAGGATCCACTGGGCGGCGTCGTAGGCGAGGGCGTCGGGGTGCAGGGCCGGGGGGGCGGCGAGCCGGACCCGGACCGAGGCCTGGCGTGCGTCGGCCACGTGGACGCCGAGCCAGCGGGTCTCGGGCGGCGACGGGGGAGCGCCCACCGCAGGGTCCTCGCGCGAGGCGCCGACGAACGGACGCACGATCGAGACCAGCTCGTCGAGCGCGGCCGTGGGGGCGAGGTCCCCGACGACGACGACGGTCACCGGTCCTGCGCCCTGGTAGCTGGCGTGGAGGTCGCGCAGGGTGCGGTCGCGCAGGGTGCGCAGGGCCTTGAGATCGGGGCGCTGACCGTAGGGATGGGTGGCCGGGTACCACGCGTACTCGGTCGCCAGGTACCCGGCGGTGCGAACCTCGTCGGCGGCGTCCACGGTCCAGAAGCGCTCGGTGTCCTGCACGTGCCGCTTCAGGGCGCCCTTGGGGAACCGGGGGTCGGCGAGCACGTGCCCGATGGCGGGCAAGGCGTCGGCCCAGGCGGCGCGGGGCAGCTCGGCCCACAGGGTGGTGTCCTCCGCGTCGACCGACACCGACACCGACAGGTCGAGTGCCCGGGTTCGGGCTGCCAGCCCTGCAGCGTCCCACGACCCGGCGGCCTCGGTCCACAGGCTGCCCAGGGCCTCGGTGAGGACGGTGTCGCCCCCGTCCAGCTCGGTGGCGTCGTGGGCCATCCGAATCGCCACCGAGACGCGCGTCAGGCCGGGCACGGGCACCCACACGACCTCGAGGCCGGGGAGGGGGTGCTGGACCAGGGCGTCGGGGTGATCGATGGGCGTCGCGGGACGGACCGACGGGGGCGCGGAGCGGTCGGCCGCAGCCGCCGATCCCGCTGCCGCCAACCACAAGCATGCCGAGACGCGCAGGAGGGAGCTCATGGCGTCTCCAGGGGGACGGCGTCGCTGGGCGGGTCGGCCTGCTCGGGGTGGACGGTCAGGGTGACGCGGCGATCGTCGGTGAGCCAGGTGTTGGCGACCCGCTGGATGTCCTCGGGCGTGACGGCGTCGAGCCGGCCGAGGGCGCGGGGCAGGCAGTTGGGCTCGCCGAACAGGTCGTAGCAGCGCAGGAGGGTCTCGGCGCGGCTGGACGGGACGTCCATCCCGGCGAGCAACCCAGCCTTGACCGTGGCGCGGGCGCGGTCCACGGCGGCCTGGCTCGGCGCCTTGCGGCGGATCCGGTCGAGCGTGCGATCCAGGGTGCGAGCCAGGGTCTTGGCGGGCCACCGGCGGCTGGAGGCGTAGGTGGTGAACCAGCCGGCGACGTCGGCGTGGTCGGCCCAGGCACCGAAGTCATCCAGGGGACGCACGGTGGACAGGCGGTCGTGCATCACGGTGCCGGGCCCGTCGTCGAGGATCCAGGACAGCAGGTCCAGGGCCGGCTCGTCGGCGTGTCCGAGCGGCACGGTGGGCCACGCGGCGTACAGGGTGGTGTCTTCGACGCGGTCGGCCAGCGCGCCCTGACGGGGACCCGAGGGACCGGCCGTGGGCGGCGCGGTCGGGCGCGGTCCGGCCTCGCCGGTGTCGACGACGTCGTCGAACCAGCGCCGGGCGGCCTCGACCATGGTCTCGACCGGCTCAGGACCGACCAGGACCAGCACGGCATTGCGGGTCTTGTAGTGGCGCTGCCAGAACACCCGGACCGCGTCCAACGTGAAGCCTTGGACGTCGGCCTCGGTGCCGATCACGGACACGTGGTACGGGTGCCCGGCCGGGAACAGCAGCTGCATCAAGGCGGCGTGGTCCCGCCCGTGGGGCGCGTCGAAGGACTCCCGCCGCTCCTGGAGGACGACGTCCTGCTGGTTGCGCAGGTTGGCCTCGGTGAGTCCGGCGTCGAGGAAGCCCACCCGATCGGACTCGAGGAACAACGCGAGGTCCAGCGCGCCGCTCGGGAAGGTCATGTAGTAGACCGTCTCGTCGTAGCTGGTCCAGGCGTTGTTCTCGCCGCCGGCGGCCGTCAGCAGGCGGTCGAACCCGTCGTTGGGGACGTGGGCGCTGCCCTCGAACATCAGGTGCTCGAACAGGTGGGCGCAGCCTCGCTCCCCGCGCTCCTCGTCGCGCGCGCCGACCATCAGCTTGAGGTACAGCGCGGTGCGGTCGGTGCGGGGCTGTTGCTCGACGACGACGCGCAGCCCGTTGTCGAGGACGAACACCGAGGCGTCGGTCGCCGGGGCCGCGAAGGGGTCGGCAGCGACCGCCATCGACGGGGCGAGGGCCTGCGTGGTGAGCCACGCGGCGAGGAGGGCCGTGGTGCGCGTCATGGGTCCCCAATCCGACGCCGCACCATACCGCGGAGCGCGAGGGGACCCCAGCCGACGGTGTGGGTCACCGGTCGGACGGGTCGGCGTCGTGCCACCACAGGCCCAGGGAGGCCCACTGCAGGGCACCGTGCGACACCAGCGCCTCCACCTCGTCGGCGGGCAGTGCCGGGACGCCGCCGGCGTCGTCGAGCGCCTCCCATGCCTCCGCGGTGGCGGGATCGACGTCGAGGATCACCAGGCCCTCCTCGGCGTGGGGTCCGACGAGGATCGTGGCAGGGGCGGGCGTGGGCGGTGGCCCGTCGTGGGCGATCAGCTGCGGGCCCCGGAACCCGATGGCGCCGGCCTCCACGGCGTCGGCCAGGGCCAGCACGTCGTGCGTGGTGCGGACGACAGACCAACCCGGAGCGCGCTGCACCCGGTCGTCGGTGGGGGGCGATCCGAGGTCGAGCTGGGCGGGCGGGAGGTGCCGCGCGGTGGCCTCCCAGTGCGCCAGGTCGGCCAAGGGCCCCGGGTGCTCGCGGGCGAGCCAGTCCGCGAACCGGTGGGCGAGCGGGCGCCGGCGCGTGTCGTCGGCCTCGGCGAACCCTGCCACCAGGGCGTCCCGGGCCGCGTCGTCCTCCGACAGGCCGTCCCACACCCAGGGCAGGGCAGTGTGCAGGCCCACCGCGAGGGAGGACGGGTCGGCGGGCAGTCCAGGCAGGGCGTACCCGGGGGACAGGATGGCGTCGGCCCACGGGATGTTGCACCCGTCGAGGTGCGCGGCGACCTCGGCCAGCACCGCGTCCAGGGCGGGGGGCGGCCCGTCGAGGGTGGCGGGGACGGCCTGGGCGAGGCGGCGCCACACGGCGTCGAGGGGCGTGGTGTCGTCCGGCCCGTGGGCCTCGGCCAGCGCGGCCACGGTGCGGGTGCGCCAGGCGAGGTCCTGCAGGATCCAGCGTGCGCGGGCGTGCGCGGGCGTGGGGGCGAGGGGGGCTGGGGCCTCGGTCTCTCCGAGCATCGCCAAGGTCACGTCGAGTAGGCGGTCCACCAGCGAGCCCAAGGACGCGACGCCGTCGTCGGGGGTGGGGTGGAACGCCGCCATGTGTTCGACGAAGGCCTCGCTGCCGAGGCGCTGGGCGTGGGCATGGGCGTAGGCGACGCCGTCGGACGCCAGCTCGAGGGTGGCGTGGCGGTGCGGGTGGATCGTGCCGTGCTGCAGCCCGTGGGCGGTGGCGGCCAGCTCCCGGTCCACGAACCGCAGGCCGAACGCGATCGCGTCGACGGCGGTCGGGTCGTCGGGGTGGGGGGCGGCAGCCCGCTCGCAGGCCTCGCACGTGGCGGCGTACAGCGCGCCGCCGCCAGCGTGGCGCGGGCAGCGGTGGAGGAAGGCCTCGTCGAAGCCGTACCAGAGGGCGACGGGCAGCAGCTCGGCGAGGCGCCCTGCCGTGGCGTGAAAGTACGGCGTGGCGCGGGGCGACCAGGCGAAGCCCACGAGGCCGTGACACAGCTCGTGGCACCCCCACTTGGCGCGGTGGGCGGGGTGGTGGCTGGCGACCCGTAGGTCGTGGCGAAAGCTCTGGTACTTGCGCTCCGGGAGCACCCCGTCGACCCACTGCGGTGGAGGGCATGCCTCGTCGGGATCCCCCGCCACCCACGCCTCGGGCAGCGGCAGGTGGACCCGGTGCTCGAAGTGAAAGCTGAACAAGCCAGCGTCGGCGGCCATCCGGCCGATGCGGGCGGCAGCCGGGGTGCGCCACAGCTCTGTGGTGGGAACCCCCAGGTGGCGGGGAAGGCGGTCGGGACCCTCCGCGCGCAGGCGGGCGGCGTCGTCGCGCCAGCGTGCCGCCACGTCGGATGCCGCGATGGCTGCCAGCCGGGCGCGCGCGCGGGCGATCGCGTCCAGGACATCCTCGGCCTCGTCCACGGGGCCTCCCGCCGGCAGGGGACGCGGCCGCGTCCCCAGGGCTCAGTAGTGGTAGCAGACGTCCTGGCTGACCCGGGCGTCCGGATCGAAGTTCAGGGCGTCGGGATCGGTGCAGCCCTGGCACTCGGAGGCCTGCACGAACGGCGTGCCCAGCGCGGTGACGACCCCACAGTCGATCAGCTGCACGACGGGCCCGCCATCGCTGGACGCATCGCCACCGGGCGGCGGGGTGACCTGCGGCACGCACAAGGCCCCGAAGGGCACTTCGGCCTCGCGCTCGACCGTGAGGCCGGCGTCGACGGCGTCGAACGTGATCGCGAACACGTCTTGCCCGGCGCAGTTCAGGACGATCTCCAGCCCCGCGGTGTCGTTGTCGAGTGCCATGTGCAAGCCGACCTGGCCTGCGGGCGTGCCGTAGCAGCCGCCCAGGTCGTCGAGCGGGTCGTTGTCGTCGCAGTCGCCGCCCTCGGGCGCGAACAGGGTCGGGTTGGGGTTGACGCAGGCGCGCACCGTCGAGACAAAGCCCGCGCCCACGCCGTCGCCATCCGCATCGACAAACCAGGGCTGACGCGGGCTGGTGTAGAAGTCCGTGTCGTCGCAGTCGTCCGCGTTGGGGACGTGGCCCGCGACGCGCTCGCAGGTGTTGGGCCCCAGGTACGGCTTGGCGGGATCGCCGTACCCATCGCGGTCGGCGTCGAGGTGCCACTGCGGGTTGTCGTCGATCGTGGGGTCTTCGTCGTTGCAGTCGCCCTTGCGGTCGGCGTACCCGGGGGGCTGGAAGCACGCGAGGACGGTGGCGTAGAACCGGCCCGCGCCGTCGTTGTCGTCGTCGCGGTACCACACGGACTGGCCGAGGATCTGGGGGTCCTCGTCGTCGATCGCGTTGTCGCAGTTGTTGTCGATCGTGTCGCAGATCTCGTCGGCGGTCGGCTTGATGTCGAAGTTGCGATCGTCGCAGTCGTTGGGGTTGTCGACCCACTCGGGGTGGGGGTTGCAGCCCTGGGCGACCGGGGTGGGGAACCCGAACCCGTCGCGGTCGGCGTCGGCGTACCAGGCCTTGGTCGTGAACTCCCGCGGGTTGTTGTCGTCGCAGTCGTCGTTGAGGAAGGCGTAGCCGATGGGCGTGTTGCACTGGGTGCGGGGGTAGACGACGTCGGGGCGCCCGTGGCCGTCCCAGTCGGCGTCGAGGTACCACACCGTCTCCGGCGACAGCTGCTCGATGTCGTCGTCGCAGTCCAAGCTGTTGGTGACCGCGCCGGCGGGGACGTCGCAGCTGAGCACGGGGGCGAGGACGTTGCCGTACCCGTCGCCGTCGGCGTCCGTGTAGTACACGCGGGCACCGACGATGTTGTCGTCGGCGTCGTCGATGGCGCCGTCGCAGTCGTTGTCGATGCCGTCGCAGATCTCGTCGGCGTCGGGGTTGATACGCTCAGAGATGTCGGAGCAGTCCAGGTTGTTGCGGACGAGCCCGACCTCGGTGGGGCAGCCCGTCGTGACCTCGTCCTTGCCGTACCCGTCGCCGTCCTCGTCCGGCCAGTACTCCAGGGTGCCGAGCGCCTCCGGGCCGTCGATCACGCCATCGCAGTTGTCGTCGATGCCGTTGCAGACTTCCTGCGCGCCCGGGTAGACCAGCGCGCCCCGAAGCCTTGGATCGTCGTCGCAATCCACGAGATCGGGGTTGGGGCTGTTGCGGTAGAATCCATCCCCATCGGCGTCGATCAATGCCTCGGTGCCGTCGCAGGCGGACACCATCGCGGCGGCGAGGGGGAGGAGGAGCAACCAGGGTCGGGCGGCGGAGGCGGGGGGCGCAGGGCTCGGTCGGGGGCCGGAGCGCGCCACGGCGCGTACGATGATGTCGGAGGCGGTCCGCCGCATGCTGCTCCCCAGGACACCCGGCGTTCTAGCCGAGTGGCGGGGGACTCGCACCTGTCACGTCGTGAGGGGAGGTCACGGCGTGGCCGGTCTCACTGCGGGTACAGGCAGCTCGTCGCGTTGGTGACGACCCGCAGGTTGGGGTCGACATTCAGGGCGTAGATGTCGTTGCATCCGTTGCAGCGAACGTCGACGGCCTCGGTGGCGGCGCTGCCGACCGTCGTGGTGACGAGCGGCTCGCCGCAGGCCTCGAGCTCGAAGGTGGCCGTGCCGGTGATGCCGGTGAGATCGAGCGTGCAGTCGGCGCCGGTGGCGACCGGACCGGGGATGTCGATGCTGGAGGCCGTGCCCGCGTCGCCCGCGTCGAACGCGACCGGGGTGGCCTGGCCGTCGCAGGTGACGGTGACGGTGCCGGTGGCGCCCGATCCATCGATGTCGGCGGTGAGCACGATGTCGGCCACGCCGTCGCCCACGCAGAAGGGATCGGCCTCGGAGGGGGAGGCGTCGTCGCAGTCGCCGGGGAGGCGGGCGCGCTTGGTCGTGTCGACGAGGCAGCCGGTGGCGATGGGGGACGGACCGACGCCCACACCGTCCTCGTCCTCATCATGGAACCAGGTGGCGCCGGGGTTCTGGTCGTAGTCGCCGTCGTCGCAGTCGGTGGCGTCGAGGACGCAGCCGGCCACGAGCTGGCATCCCTGGCCGCACGGATCGGTCACGTCGCCGTAGCCGTCGCGATCGGCGTCTCGGTACCAGGTGCCGCCGGGCCCGCGGGCGGGGTCCTTGTCATTGCAGTCGTCCCGGTTGTCCGCGTAGCCGTCGGGCTGCGCGCACTGACGCAGCGTGGTGTAGAACGCGCCGTAGCTGTCGCCGTCGGCGTCGATGTACCAGGTGGGCGGTG
>JAUHWK010000200.1 GCA_030424555.1 bacterium
TGCGCGACGCAGCCGGCCCGCGACAGGACCTGTGGACCTCGGTGGCGCCGGCGATCGGGCTCGCGGATCCCGAGGCGGTGCCGGGCTGGGATGAGGACGTCTTGGGGGGCGCGGTGGCCTCGGAGGCCGGCACGGTCGATGTCGTCGCGTCGGTGATGGCCGTCGTCACCCGCGAGGCGTCCCGCGATCTGGGCACGGTGCCCGACCTCCCGGAGTCCGCCACCACGGTCGATGGCTGGCGGGTCGGCGTCGCCCTGCTCGTTGCCGCCACGCTGATGCTGCTGGTGGGACCCCGGCTGGTCGCGATGATGGCGGACGAGGGAGCGGGCGCGCCTGCCTCGGGGGGCTTCACGGAGCAGACCGTGCAGTTCGCCACCGCCGACGAGATCAGCGTCGACCGCATCGCGGCGGGGGAGGACGCCTCGGTGTTCGTCGAGGTCCCCGACGACAAGGACGCGCCGCTGATCATCTGGGTCGACGATGGGGGGACGCTGTGAGCGCGCATCCGATCGTTCGTGTCCTGGCGGGGATCGTCGCCGGCGCCGTGTTGGCCCTGGCCACGCCCGCGCACGCCCAGTCGGCCCCGACCGGTCCTGCGGCCGTCATGCCGGGCGTGCCGGCCAAGGTGCAGGTGCGGGTCCAGGTGATCCGCGCGCGCACCGGGGCCCCTCACGTCGATCCCCAGCTCGCGCCGATCGCCGCGGCGCTCGCCCGGATGCCCTTCCAGGACTTCCGGTGGGTCCGCGAGAGCACGTTCCGGCTGGCGGATGGCGAGCAGGAAGGGCTCGATCTTGGCTCGGGGCGTCGGCTGGTGATCGGCCTCCAACGCCACGACGCGGTCGCTGCGCGGGTGGAGGCCCGGTACGAGCGGCCCGGTGCGCGGCCGGCGGTCACCACGCTCACCGTGAACCGGGATCGGGCGTTCTTCTACTCGCTCAAGGGGGACACGCCGGGGGAGGCGATCCTGCTCGAGCTCGACGTCCGCTACTGACCGGCGCTGTGGAGTTCCCATGGTCGTCGTGCTGAGCACTGCCCCTGCCGCTGTCGCCTCGGCGCTGGCCCACACGCTGGTGTCGTCGCGGGCGGCGGCGTGCGTGAACCTCGTGCCCGGCGTCACCTCCGTGTACGCGTGGGAGGGGACGGTCCACGAGGACGCGGAGACGTTGCTCGTATGCAAGACGGACACGCCGGAGCGGCTGGCCGAGGTCTTGCGCGAGCACCACCCCTACGACACGCCCGAGATCGTCGTGCTCCCCGTCGACGACGCGGCGAGCGATCCACGCTACGTCGCCTGGGTCGCGGGCTGGACCGGCTCCGCAGACGGAGGCCCGCGATGACCATCTTCCAGAAGATCCTGGATGGCGAGATCCCCGCCGACATCGTCCACGAGGACGCGCAGTGCATCGCGTTTCGGGATGTCCGGCCCCAAGCCCCGGTCCATCTCCTCGTGATCCCCCGCAAGCCGATCTCCGGACTCTCCGAGGTTGCACGCGACGATTCGGCCTTGATGGGCCACCTGATGGTGGTCGCGACCGAGGTGGCGCGGGCGCAGGGGTTGGACGAGTCGGGCTACCGGCTGATAGTGAACCAGGGATCGGATGGCGGGCAGTCCGTCTTCCACCTTCACCTCCACATCCTCGGGGGACGTGCGCTGGGATGGCCACCAGGCTGACCCGCCCCACCCCGACGATGCGAACCGGGACAACCCCACCCCACAGCGCCGTTCCCTCGGCGCGGTCCGCGCGACGACCCTGCGTGGATGCTGGATGACACCCGACGGGCTCGATCTGCCCGTCCCCGGGCCCATGGAGCGGCCCGGTGGAAAGGAGTGCACTCGATGGCGACGTTCGATGCGACCACCACGCCGGTGATCTTCGCGAGCATGGAGGCTTCGGAGAAGACCGTGTACGTGGTGCCCCGCACGCCGCAGTTCGACATGGCGACGGCTGGCGACCGGCTGGAGTTCGACGACCTCGGCTCCATCACGCTCGGTGCCATCCGGCGCTACGACGACCTCGACGCCCTGTTGGAGCGCGAGGGCTTCCAGAACGTGGTCCCGGCAGCGGGCACGGCCGAGGAAGCCATCGCCGCCCTGCGCGACACGCCCGACTGGAACGTGAAGGTCGAGCAGGAGAAGGGTGTGATGTCGCTGCGGGTCCGCAGCACCAAGCGAAAGTCCTGACCGGGCGAACCGTCCGTCGGGGCACCTGAGGGAGCACCGAGCATGATGGCGTTGGAGGTCGAGGACGACGGACTCCGTTGGGATGACCGCACGGCGTCTCGCGGGGAGGTCCTCGGCTTTCACGAGCGCTTCGATCCGTGGACCGCGACCGTTCGCCTCGAGGTGGACGGTCCGGGTTGGTCCGTGCCGGTCGACGCCACCTACCCTCCGGTGCGTCGGGCGCTCCGACAGGCCTTCCCCGACCGTCCGTTCACCGCGGACTGGTCGGAGCAAGGCGTGTTTCCGGGGCTGGTGTTGGACCGCCCGCCCGCGCTGGCTTGGGGCCTGCTGGTCGCGTTCGTGCTGGGGTCGGTGTGGGCGTTCGCGGCGGGGTTCGGTCCGTC
Organism: bacterium; assembly: GCA_030424555.1. GTDB lineage: Bacteria > Myxococcota_A > UBA796 > UBA796 > JAUHWK01. The sequence goes on from JAUHWK010000200.1 coordinate 2,566, forward strand.
GATCGGATTGCTGCTGGCGATCGTGTGGTGGTGGCCGCTGGGACGGGCCCGCGCCAGCGTGATCGTCGATCCGCTCGGGGTGCGGGTGGGGCCCGTGTGGGCGCCTCGGATCCCCTGGCACGAGGTGGTGGAGATCGGAGAGGAGCCTGTGGGGACCCGCGGGACGCGCCTGGTGGTGTGGACCGGCGAGGGCACGCAGGAGGCCGTGGTGCCGCGCGCCCTGATGCCGGCGCTGTCGGCGAGGATGTGGCGGCTGGGGGGCGTCCGCGTCGGGGGCCTGCCGCGGCGGGTCGAGCTTGGCTACCGGCGTGCGGCCCAGGGGGCCCGGGGGGCGCCGTGGGGCGTGTTGGCGGTCACGCTGGTGCTCGCGGCGTTTGCCACGGAGCCGTTCCCGATCCTGGTCTGGGGCTTGCTGGCCACGGGGATCGCAGGCTTCGTCGGGGCGGCGGTGGAGGCGCGCGTCCGCGGCTGGGCCCATGGCGGGATCGTCTGGATGACGGCCGCGTGGTCGGTGGTGCTGCTGGGGATCCTGATCGCGCTCGTGGGGTGAGCGGCGCGTCGGATCAGGGCGTGGCGGGCGTCGGAAGCCGGGCCCGGAGACCCTGCAGGAGGGCGGACAGGCGTGGGTCGACGATCGCCCGGGCCGCGCTGTCGAGGAACTCCTGGGGCGTCTCCAGACGGCCCTGCAGCGCGTAGACGACGGCGGTCACGGCCATGTCCAGCCGGTCCAGCTGGCGAACGAAGCGGGCCTCGTCGTCTTCCTGGGCCTCGTACGCCGCCCAGGTCGCGAGGACCGACGTTGGCAGCGGCGTGGACAGCGAGGCCATCGCGTCGGCTTCCCGCTGGTGCTTGTCGGCCCGGGACACCCCGTCGTGGGGCGTCAGGTCGCCGACCCGGACCTCTGCGACGTCGTGCAGGACCGCGTACGACAGCACCTTGGCGCGGTCGAGCGATGGCGGACACACGACGAGCGCCAGCCAGGCGACCCCCCAGCTGTGCGCGGCCACCGACTCGGGGGTGGGCACGCCGCGACGGACCCACCCAGCCCGTGCGACGTCCTTGAGCCCGTGGGCCTCGATCAGGGCGTCGACCAGGGCGTCGTCGGTCACGACCGGGGCTCGCCGGGGGTGTCGGTGCCCGCAGAGACGTCGTCCCGATCGGCCGGTCGTCCGTCGGGACGCAGGATGCGCAGGTGGATGTCGCGGTGGAGCGCCTTGGCGAGCACGTCGTGCCGCTGGGCGACGGCCCAGTGCTCCAGCTCGCCCCCCTCGCGCATGGTGGCATCCACCCGGATCGCCTGGTCGTCCCAGCTCACGTCGAGGGCGGTGACGGGCTGATCGTGGCTCCGATCGAGGGCGTCGGCGATCCGGAGCAGGCCTGCCAGGCGCGTGACGCGCCGCTGGTCCTCGGGGGGGAGGGCCTGGAAGTCGTCGTGGGACGCCTTGGGGCGGCTGCGGGAGTGGTAGCGCACCACCTGGGCCAGCACGGCGGTCTCGGGGGCGGTGAACCCGGGCATCCGGATGTGCTGCAGCAGGTACATCCCGTGCCGGTGGTGGCCGCGTCCGGCGATGTGGTGCCCGATGTCGTGCAGCATGGCGGCCGACCACGCCAGATCCCGATCGGACGACGGCAGGCCGTGCAGCGGAGCCAGCCGATCGAACAGGGTGGTGGTGAGCTCGGCGACGTGCCGGGCGTGGCGCTCGTTGGGGGCGAACCGGCGCATCGCAAGGATGGTGGAGCGGGCCCGCGGGTCCAGCACGGTGCGCTGCAGATCGATCTCGGGACGGTGCCGCTCGATCCAGTCGATGACGAGGCCGTCTCGGAGCGAGCGATCCAGGGTGGTGAGCTGGGCAGCCCCCGTGGCCTTGAGGACCTCGCGGACGATCACGGCGCCAGCGGGGAGGGTGTCGACCCTGCGGCCGTCCATCCCGGGGAGGGCGGCGATGGCGTCGCGGCTGGCGCCCTCGACGGTGCCGAGGAAGGCCTCGACGTCGCGGCGACGCAGGACGAGGCCCGAGCCGTGCGGAGGCAGGGCCTCACCGCGGGCGAGGGTGGCGATGCGGGCCAGGCAGCGAACCGTGCCGCTCGTCCCGACGACCCGCGCGATGGGCTGATCCCCCAGGCGGCTGGTGAGCGCGGTGAGGGCCTTGCGGACGGCCTTCTTGGTGGCCTTGCGGGCTGCCGTATCGAACGCGCCGCCCACCCCGTGCTTCTCCGACAGCCGGATGTGCCCCAGGGGGAGCGAGACGGTCATCCGGGGCCCGGCGGCCGTGGCCAGGATGAACTCCGTGCTGCCGCCACCCACGTCGAACAGCAGGACGGGACCGTCGGAGACGTCGACCTCGGCGCGGGCGCCCAGCCAGATCAAGCGGGCCTCGTCGGCCCCGGAGATCTGGCGGACGTGGATGCCTGTGCGCCGCTTCACCGCCTCGCAGAACGCCTGGCCGTTGCTGGCCTCGCGCACCGCGGAGGTGGCCGCGGCGTGGATGTCCTCGCACCCGAGGCCGTCTGCGGCGATCTTGAAGGCGGCGAGGGCCTCGACGCCCCGGTCGAACGCGTCCTGGGCGATCGTGCGCTGGCCGATGCCGCCCCGGCCCAGCATCACCTGCTCCCGGGCCTTCTCGACCACGGAGATCTGGCCCTCGGCCGACACGTCCGCCACCAACAGGTGGATCGAGTTGGTGCCGACGTCGATCGCGGCGACCCTCACGAAGCCCGCCCGTCGTGGCCCGCGTGGGGACCGGGGTGCTTGGCCAAGGCCACGCCCTGGACCTCGGCGGCGCGGGCGATCGTGGCGACGAGGTTGAACTCCTCGGCATCGCCGGCGAGGCGCGCGGCGTCCTCGAGCCACGACGCGGCGTCGTCTGGCGCGGCGTGCCGGCTGGCGGCGATGCGGGACAGCACGCGCAGGCGCACGTCCCCCAGGACGTCTGCCTCCCGGACCGCCATCGCCGACACGGCGGTGCCGTCGTCCTCGGAGGCCTGGTCGGGGTGGTCGGCCAGGGCGTGGGCCTTGCGCATCATGGCTTCGACCCGCATCGTGGGCGTGGTGGCCCGGTCGAGCAGGGTGGCGAGCGGGGTGGCGGAGACGGTGGCCATCTCCTGGGCGCGCACCGCTTGCTCGGCGTCGTGGGCGATCGCGCGGACGATGCGATCCTGCAGTGCGCGGACCGCGTCGATCCCCGCCTTGTCGCGGAGGCCGCGGAGCAGGCGGAGGGCTTCGCGGCAGGGAGCCTCCGCGTCGCGTGCGCGGCCGCACTCGAGCAGGGCCTGGGCGTACAGCGAGCAGGCGCGTGCGCGCACGTCGCCGAGGCCCTCGGCGGTCGCGAGGTCGGGCGAGGTCGCGACCTGGCGCAGGGGGGTGAGGGCGTCGTGCCAGCGCTCGGCGCGCAGGGCCTCCACACCCTCGGCGAGCCGGGCGGGGAGGTCGGCGGGATCGACCTCGGGACCGATCGCGGTCACGCGCCGACCCGGTCGATGGCCTGCAGCGCGAGCTCGGCCGCGCGACGCTCCACGGCGTCGGGCAGGGGCACCTCGCCGGGCTGGGCGCCCGCGCCGATCATCCACTCCAGGCCGAGCCCCAGCAAGGAGTACTGGAGCAACACGGACTCGGGCGACCCCGAGTTGAGCACGATGTTGATCGGGTGGCCGTGGCCGAGGATGGTCGCGCGGTGCCCGGAAGGGAGCGTGTAGCGGACCACGGCCTCGCCGATGTGGTCGACCCCGTCGGCCGCGCGCTGGATGCCCTGGACGTCGATCTCGTCGCCGCCGGTGCCCGCGTTGAGCAGGATCACACCATCGCGGGCGTGGGCGAGCGACTCGGCGGTGACCGCGCCCCGTCGGCCGGTGGCGGTCACGACGATCTGCGCGCGCTTCAGGACGTCGTCGAGGGTGCCGGTGGTCATCCCGTCGTAGTGGGCGAACAGGGCGCGGACCGGATCGGTCTCGACCACCTGCACGGTCATGCCCGCGGCACGGGCCCAGGCGGCGAGGCCGCGTCCGACCGGACCGTACCCGATGATCGCCGCGCGCCGACCGGACAGCAGGATGCCGGTGAGCTCGGTGACGGACTGCCACACGGCCTCACCCAGCCCCTGCTTGTTCTCCAGGGCGTCCCGCAGGCGCCCATCGAGCGCGTTGAGGATGGGGAAGGGGGGCGGCTCGGTGCGGGCCCGGAGACGATCGATGCCGGTGCGGGACAAGACGGCCGCGCCCTGCACCGTGCCGGGATCCCGTCCCAGCGCGGACGTGACCAGGTCGAACCCCGTGTCGATCAGCCAGGTGGGGCCGTGGTCGAGCACCTGGGCGTGCCGATCCTCCATGTCGCCACCGGTGTACACCTCGATCCCGCCGCCTCGAAGCAGGTGGACCGTGCCGGCGTCGGTGGTGCCGGGGTTGGACGCGCTGACCACCACCCGCGCACCGCCCAGGCTCAGCTCCCGAAGGAACGCTGCGGTGAGGGTGGTGAGGTGCAGGTTGGCGCCGACCACGCACCCGGCAAAGGGGCGCTCTGCGGCCCACCGGTTGCCCAGCGCCGCCAGGATCGGGAAGAAGGCGCGGGTGCGCCCGATGTCGTGCTCGGCCGCGAAGGCCAACTCGTCGAGCGTGGGCATGAAGGCTCCCGGCGGTCCGCGGCCGTAACGTCGGGCGGGGTCCCCATCCAGCGACCGACGGCTGCCTGCGGTCGCGGATCCACCGTGTGCACAGGGGGTGTGATGAAAACCGACTGGACGGTCGTAAGTGGTGTGCTACGACGTCGGAACGGGAGGTCACGCGTGTCGGGAACGC
>JAUHWK010000201.1 GCA_030424555.1 bacterium
GGGTGTGGCTCGACCCTCCACGGCGACCGCACCGTGACCTTGTACGCCCCGGACGCGGTCTGCCTCGACGCCGATGGGGTGTCGGTCACGGCCCCGCCTCACCGTGGACGGCCACGCCAGCTGGATCGAGGTGATGAGGGTCTGCGACAACGTCCCGCGGGCGTGTCCCGACGACTGCTACAGCATCCTTGCCCCGTGCGCGCTCCCGCCCACGGCCCATGGCGACACGCCGCTGCTGTGGGCGGGTCAACGGGACCCCGTGCTGATTCGAGATGCGCCCTGCACGCCCCTCCGGGACACCGACCCCGATCCCTGGGCGCAGGACACCGACCTGTGATCGCTCCCTCGCGCACCGCGTACCCTCGATCTCCCTGGACAGGTCGGGGCCGTGACGGCAGGTTGGCGACGAGTCGTTCCCAGGATCCCGTCCCATGACCCGTGCCTCGCGCCTGCTCGCCCTCGTCCTCCCCGCAGCCCTCGCCGGCTGCCCGTCCGAGTACGACTGCGATCCCTCGTTCCCCGACCGCGGGGCCGACTGCAACGACCTGCCGCCCGTGCCGTCGGACTCCGACACCGACGTACCCGCGGACACGGAGGACACGAGCGACACACAGGACACCGGCGACACACAGGACACGGCCGACACCTCCGACTCGGCAGACACCGACACCGACGAGACCGACACCGATCCGGTGGACAGCGCAGACTCGGCGGACACCGACGAGACCGACACGGACTCCGACAGTTGAGCCTTCCGAGGGCCTTTGAGCGATCGACGAGTGCGGCTTGCTGGGGCGTGATCCTGCTCGCGGTCGCGTCGTGTGGCGGCCCGGACCAGCCGGCCTGCCCCACCCTGCCGATCGACACGGACACGCTCGTCCTGGACTCGGCCCCGGGCAGCGACACCGACGCCTGTCCCCTGGAACAGGTGATGAACACCTCCACGCGGATCCATCGGGTGTGTGTCGGCGAGGACGGGTGGCAGCTCCAGGTCGAGCACGCCCCCTGTCCCAACGGCTGCACGATCGCCCAGACCGAATCCTGCACGGTCGCCTGGGCGGACGGCGTGCTGGCGGTGTCCGGAACCCTGCGGTGGATCACGGAGCAACGAAGCTGCCTGCCGGACTGCGGCGACGTGTGCTGGACCCACCACGCCACCTGCCTCCTCCCCCCGGACGTCACCGGCGACACGCTCCTCACCTGGGAAGGCCAGGTCGAGCCCCTCGCCCTCCAGGACGCCGGATGCCTCGATGCGCCCCCGCCGGCCGATCCCTGGTCCCTCGGCTGCGATCCCGGATAGGTCCCCCGCCTGTCCTGGAGGACCCATGCGCGCCCTCGTTCCGCTGCTCGCCGCCGCGTCCATCGCCTGCGGCACCGGCCCCACGCAGTCCACGCTTCGCAACCAGGGCTCCGCCTGCGTGGACACCGCCGCCGGAACCATCACAGTGGACTTCGAGACCTGCTTGTCCTCGTCCTGCGACACCCTGCTGAGCGCCAGCTGCACCGCCCGGTGGAATGTCGACGCCGTGGAGCTGGAGGCGGAAGCCGTGATCGAGTCGGCCGGTCCCGGCACCGACTGCACCACCGACTGCGGCTTCGTCACCGCCACCTGCGACCTCCCCGACGAGGCAGACCCCTCCGGGAACCTCGTGTACGGAAGCCTGATCCGCGCGATCGCCGACATCCCGTGCGACAGCCCATGAGCCCGGTGGCCACCAGGTTCCCGGTCCGTGTCTACTACGAGGACACCGACCATAGCGGCGCGGTCTACCACGCCAACTACCTGCGCTACATGGAGCGGGCGCGCGAGCACCTCCTCGGGCCCGACGCCCTCGCCACCCTGTGGCACCGCGAGGGGCTGGGATTCGTCGTGTACCGGGCCAACCTCGCGTTCAAGGCCCCTGCCATCTTCGGCGACACCCTCGAGGTCCGCACCGCCGTCACCGTCGAGAGCGCGTGGCGCCTGTCGTTTCAGCAGGACGTCCACCGCCAATCCGACGGCAAGCTGCTCGTCGCCGGCCAGATCGAGCTCGCGTGCGTGCGCGACGGGTCGCTCGTCGAGGTTCCCGCAGCGGTGCGGTCCGCGGTGCTGACCTCCTGATCCGCCCGGGTGGGCCGATCACAGCCCCGGTGCGCGGGACATCGAGATCGCCTGGCTGATCATCGATCCCGCCACGACGAGGGCCAGCAGCACCGCCAGCAGCTGGGACGCCCCGACCATCCGCTGAAACGATCGGTCGGACGGGGTCTCGACGGGCACGGGCTCGATCCGTCGCCGTGGCCGGGGAACGGAACGGCCACGCGCATCGGACGAAGGCTCAGGAAGCAGGATCGACATGACGCACCTCGGTGGGGGGTCACCTCGATCCACGCCATCGGGATCCGAACCACGTCAGCGGGTTCGATCTCAGCGGTCGCGCGGCTCCCGCACCATCACCACCTCGACCTCCTTGCCCTCGCGCAACACCGTGTAGACGACGTCCGTGCCCGCCGGGCCGACCGCCGCATCCTGAAACTGGGCCTCGTCGAGGTCCACAGCAGGGATCCCGTCGACCGCGACCACGATGTCCCGCCGCGTGAGCCCTGCGTCCTCAGCCGGGGAGTCCGGGAGGACCCGTGCGATCCGGATCCCGAGATCGTGGCGCCGGATCTGCACCCCGACCCCACCGGTCTCGTCGTCGGGCAGGTCCAAGGACACCCGGGTCGTCGTGCCTGGAACAGGGTGGATCGCGACCGGATCGCTCCGCCGCTCGAAGGCCCCGTCCTGGCGCTCGGCCACCACCAGGCAGCCGTCCTCCTCCAGGGGCACGCGAAAGGTGAACGAGCCGTCCATCTCGGCGACGACGCCCCGGCCACAGGCCCGCACCGTGACCCGTCGCTGTGCCAGGCCCCGGCGGGTGGTCACCGTCCCCTCGACCCACGCCACCGGCTCCACGCCCGTCACCTGACAGCGCCACGCCTCGCCCTCACCCCGCACCCGGAGCTGGACCTCGCCCATGCCTTCTACGTACGCGACCAGGCCGATCAGGTCCCCCACCGGCGCGCGGGCCGCATCCGCGAGGCGCTTGCGGAGGGTCTGGAGTCCCCCCAGCTGGATCCCCCCCTCGACCGCCACCGCCATCACCGCGATCTCCGCGCCGCCGCCCCGGGCGGTCGCCTGGACGGGCACCCGCTGGGGCATGTCCGGGATCGCGCAGTCGACCCGCTCCTCCGGCCGCGGGCGGTCCTCCCCGTCCACGAGCACCGATCGGACGGCGTCCTGCGACGGGATGGGCCGGGTCACCCCCTCCAGCACCCGCCGGACGGGACGCCGGACCGCACGCGCGGCGATCTCCTGCTCCACCGTCGGCGCTGGCTCCGGCGTCAGCCACCACAGCAGCAAGCCGGCGACCAGGGCCGCGAGCAAGGCGATGCCAGCGATCAGGCGACGTCGATCCATGGCGTCCGTTCACGGGTACGCGGGCGTTCGGCAACTCCCGAACACCCCCGGGTCACCCTTCGCCGGCCAGTCGGCGGGCCAGCTCGCGCAGCCAGTCGGCCTCCGCGCCCTCGCCGGGCACCGGGACACCCTGCTCGATCGCCGCCACCAGGTGGGCCGTCCCAGCCGCGGTCCGACGCGACGACGCCGCGAGCACCTCGGCCAATACGGCGTGCTCCACCTCGACGCCCGTGCGCGCCACGCGATCCTCGACCGCCTCGGCGAGCGCTGGATCGCCCGGCAGCGGGACCTCTTCGGCCAGCGGCGGCCCCGCGGCGTGGATGCCGTCCAGCACCGCCTGCTTGCGCTCACGGTACCCGAGGCTCCGGAGGTCGTCGGGCCACAACGGCGTGCCGAACCACACGTCCTGCCGGCCGTACCCCACCGGGAACTCGGTCCGCACATCGAGCGGCGCCACCGGCAGCCCCCCGACGAATCGCACCGGCACGATCGGGACCCCGACCTCCAGCGCCATGTCGACGAACGCACCCGACAGCTTCACCGTGGGGTGCCGGGCGTGGAACGCGCGCGTGCCCTCGACGTGGACCATCCCCGAGCGCGTGCCGGCCGCCATCTCCCCCGCGAGGTCGGCGATCAACGCCTGGAGGCTCGCCTTGTCCTCCCGGTCGAAGAACGTGATCACCCGCGGATCCCGGATCGCCGGGTACGAGAACCCATGGGCGATGAAGCGTCCCAGCCAGGTGGTCCGGTGCTCCGCCTTGGCGATCGTGACGCACGGCACCTCGGTGAGCGCCCCCGCCAGGATGCTGAACAGCAGGCTCTCCACTGCGGTCTGGTGGTTCGCGAGGAACAGCGCCGGCCGCCCGCGCACCCGATCCATCCCCGCCGGATCCACGATGCCGACCCGGCGGACGAACCGCTCGATCACCGCGTAGTCCAGATCCTCCAGCGGCCACGCCTCGGTGCCGAACCAGTCTCGCCACCACGCCTCGACCGAGGTCAGATCCAGTGGCGCGGATCCCGTGACCCGGCGCCCCCCCTCGACCCGCGCGACCGAGGCCTTCACGGGGTTCAACGGAAAGACCGGGCTTGAGAGCCGATCGTCGGCTTGCACCAGGGTCGACGGATGGACGCCGAGCACCCGGGCCGCGTGATCGCGGCACGCCAAGGCATCGAGACGGTCGCCCGACCCCGACAGGCCATAGGCGGCCTCCAAGGTGCCGGGAAGCCAGTCGCTCGCGCGCACGTCGAGGTCGCGCACGAGCGTGGCGTCACCGTCGGGGCGTCCGAGGCCCACGCCCGGCACTGCGACGTGGTCCCGGAGAAAGGCCACCCGGTCGGCGGGGTCCGCGTCCCCGATGGGCCCCCGCGGCACCATCACATGATCGAGCACGTACGCGAGCAGGATCTCCCCGCCGTCGCCCACGACCACCACCTCGGTGCTGGGTGCCCCCTCGCGGATCCCGAGGAAGCGGGCGTGCACGCGGACGGTCCCCGAGAACGGCAAGGCCAGCACGTACAGCCGGACGTCGCGAAGACGGCGCGGGTAGCACGCCACGCCGTCGGGGATCCCCGAGCCCGGCGCCCAGTCCGCCATCCCATCGTGCGGGATCGCGTGCAGGGTGGCGTCGAGCAGGCCCTGGCCGAGCGCACCCGGCGGCACGGTCACCCGTCCGACGTCGAGCCAGGCCGACGCCGTGCCCTCCCCCACGACCCCGTGCCGCAGGGCCTGGAAGGCGGGTCCGTGGAACAGGCGCCCTTCCGCGTACGGGTTGCCCATGTCCTCGCCCACGAAGGGTCCTGGACCTCGCGGCGCCGCGGGCAGTGCCTCGGCCAGCGTGAGCGCCGCGCGGAACACGGGCTTGGCCGCCCCGTCGTCGACCGCGGACGACAGGGTCACCACCAAGCCTTCGTCGGACGGCACCACCTCCGAGGACAGGGTCACCGGCTCGTCGACCACCACCCAGCCCAGCACCTCGGCGCGCGGGATCCCCACCACCACCGCATCCGGGCGCGAGGCACGGGCGACGGCCACCGCCCGATCGACCAAGGACATCATCGGCAGGGAGGGCACGGTCCAGGTGGGTCGGTGGTCTCCGACCCAGGTGTCGACCGCCGGATCGAGGCGCCAGGGCGCGACGGACTCGTGCCGGGTCGAGCCCTGCGCAGCCCCGTCCACCACGCGCATCCCGAACCGCTTCATCGCGTAGATCCGCAGGCCGTCACACCACAGGCTGCCGGTGGCGATCGCGACGACCGAGCCGTCCGGCTCCGTGCGGACCTCGAGGATCTCGACGTCGCATGCGATGCGCTCGCGCGAGGGCGTGACCTGCCCCCGGTACGTCCAGCCGTGCTCGTCGCCGAGGGCCAGCGGCTCGAACCGCGGCGCCGCCATCCCCGCCCCCCGGTCGGACGCGATCATCCACCACTGGAGGGCCTGGATCATTGCTTCCAAGCCGAGGGATCCAGGCTGGACCGGGTCCTGGAAGAAGTGGGCCTTGAAGAACCACTCGCCCGGCGTGACGTCCTTGGCGGTGATCACCCGCCCCAAGCCCTCGGAACCCCCCGACACGTCGTACCGGGTGATCCGATCGATCATGCACAGGTCGCCCTGGGGCAAGCGCAGCGAGCCCTCGAAGTACGCGGCCGGCCGCCGGGTGAGGTCGACCACCGGCGTGCCCTCGTGCATGACCTCGTCGCGCAGGGCCGCATCGAACGGCAGGCCCTTCTGCGTCGCGAGCGCCTTGGCGGGGAAGAACCCGAACACGGTCTTCATCGTGTAGACCGGCGCGTCCTCGTGCCGGAACCGGCAGGTCACCTCGAAGGACTGGATGATCATCCCGCCCGACTGGCTGATGTTCGTGATCGTCACGTCGGTGATCAACGTGCCGGACGTGCGAACAGGCTCCTGGTGGAGCGTGGCCGTGCCGTCGAGGTTGCGGAAGAACAGATCCTCGTCGGTCGTGAGCGCGCTGCCGACGTAGCTGGCGAGCCATCCGCAGGGCTGTAGCGCCGCTTCGAGCAGCACCGCGAACGGCATCACCTCGGCGCCGTTCTGATCGAACCACCAGGCGCCCGGGTCGATGTCCCAGGCCACCTGCACCCGCGTCCCCACCTTCATTCCCCCGATCGGGCCGTCCAGCTCCAGCACACGGGACAGGAAGTGGTACGGCGGGCCCGGGAGACGGGGCACGCACCGCGGTCCGTCGAACGGCGCATACATCGGGCCAAACGCCTCGCTCGGCCGTCCCCACGCACAGGCGATCAGGCTGTCGAGTCCAAACCGGAACCCGTCGACCTCCGCCACCGGCTCGGGATCCACCGGCCCCTCTCCCATCAGGCGGGTGCGGAGGTGATCCAGCGGCCACGCAGGGGCGAGGCGCAGGCCACAGCGGCGGGCGTGGAAGGCCTTGAGGCCGTCGATCGTACACAGCAAGTCGGCGTAGACGGTCGGGGTCGGGCCGTCGTGGACCTCCTCGACAAACACCTCGTACACGAGCTCCGCGTCGTCCGGGAGGACCTGGCCCCGGCAGATCATCGGGATGGGGTTGCCGGGCACGGGCTCGAACCGCCAGCCATCCCGGCCGATCGTGTACCCGAGGCTCGCCAGGTACACGGCGAGCGCTTGCAAGCAGCCCTCGAACATCAGGGTGCCGGGCATGCACGGGTCGTTGTGGAAGTGACCCTCGAAGAACCAGGCATCCGGCGTGATGTCGAGCTCGGCTCGAAGGTATCCGCGCCCGGCCGGTCCTCCGTTCGCCTCGCAGTGGGTGATCCGATCGAACAGGAGCATGTCGCCGCCCGCGATGCGCGGCGTCCGGGTGTGCGTGCCGGCGAGCGCGAAGGCGTCCCCGAAGCAGTCGCTCACGCGCCCCTCGGAGAACGCGACGAGCCGCTCGCGGT
>JAUHWK010000202.1 GCA_030424555.1 bacterium
CCCACGCCGGTGTTGGCGCCGCCGAACGGCTCGAGCGCGGACGGGTGGTTGTGGGTCTCGACCTTGAACGCGACCGACCAGCCGTCCTCGAACCCGACGATGCCGGCGTCGTCGACGAACACGGACTCGAGCCACGGGGTGCGGACCGCCTCGGTGGCGCCGGCGATGTAGGTCTTGAACATGCTGTCGACGACCGAGGCCTCGCCGTCCTCGGTGAGCTCGATGCGGGCCTTGAAGGTCTTGTGGACGCAGTGCTCGGACCAGGTCTGGGCGAACATCTCCAGCTCGGCGTCGGTCGGCTCGCGGCCCTCGCGCTCGAAGATCGCCTTGAGCTGACGCATCTCGTGCAGGTCGAGCGACAGGCGCCGCGCCTTGGAGACCGCCATCAAGGCCTCGTCGTCGAGCCCGCGCACGGCGACGCGCTCTACGGTCTTGTCCTCGGGGGCGTCGTGCACGATGTGGGCGGGAAGGCGCCGATCGATCGCGTAGTCCTCGACCACCTCGTTCGCGAGCAGGCCACGGGCCAGGCGCTCGACGGCCTTGTCCGCCACGGCGCCCGACAGCAGGTAGCGGGTGCCGGTGGCACAGCCGGACAGCTCCGCGATCCCCAGCAGGTCGCGCGAGGAGGCCAGGAGGGTCTCGGCCTCGGAGTCCGTGGTGCCCGCGAGCGGGGCGACCTCGACGATCGTGGCGCCCTCGACCGTGTCCGCCCCGGGCTCGCCGGAGACGGTCTCGATGCGCGCCGACGCGACGACGGGGTCGAGCAGGATGCGGTCCACGATCCGCTGCACCTGCGCGTCCGTGAGGTGCGCGCCCTCCAGGAAGAACAGGTCGTGGACGGCGACCGAGGTCAGCCCCTCAACGCCGAGGGCGGGGGCCTGGGCGACCACCTCGTGCCCCCGCGCGTCGAAGGTGTCAGGCCGGGGAACGATCTCGACGCGGACGAGCATGGGGACCTCTCGGAGGGGTGCGGAGCTATCGTCCGGGGAGACAGGGATCCAGGGAGCGATCGGAGGGGGGGCGAGAATGGCGGTGGGGTTCGCCGATCGCGTGCGCCACTCCGCGGTTCCTTGGGCGGCGACCCCCCGTCCGTTGAGAACGAATGGGCCCCGACCCGTCCTTCGTTCAAGGACGGACTGCAGGGAGGCACGGGGTCCCCCTCGGCTGACCCGACGAGGCGCTGTCGGCGGGGGCGGTCCCTCATAGACCCCACCCCGCGCGGCGGCCCCCGTCAGTGCCGGAAGTGCCGCACGCCGGTCGTGACCATCGCGATGCCGAGGCGGTCCGCGGCGGCGATCACCTCGTCGTCGCGGATCGAGCCACCGGGCTGGAGCACGGCGGTGACGCCCGCCTCGCACGCGGCCTCCAGGCCGTCGGCGAATGGGAAGAACGCATCGGACGCCAGGACCGCACCCTTTGCGCGGTCCCCGGCGCGCCACGCGGCGATGCGGGCGCTGTCGACGCGGTTCATCTGACCGGCACCGACCCCGACGGTCGCCTCCCCCTTGACGAGGACGATGGCGTTGGACTTGACGTGCTTGCAGGCGATCTCGGCGAACCGCAGGTCGCGGGCCTCGTCCTCGGTGGGGGCGCGCTGGGTGACGACGGTCCAGTCTCCATGGGACACGCCGACCGGGTCGGGGGTCTGCACCAGCAAGCCGCCGTGGATCGCCGACACCATCCGCGTGGGCGCCTGGCCCGCACCCGTCCAGCGCAGCACGCGGCAGTTCTTCTTCTTGGCCGCCATCAGCGCGAGCGCCTCGTCGGTGAACGACGGGGCGGCGAGGATCTCCAGGAACAGCTTGCCCAGGCCCTCGACGAACGCGGCGTCGACCTCCCGGTTAGCCGCCAGGATGCCACCGAACGCACTGACGGTGTCGCAGGCGAACGCGCGCTGGTAGGCGGTGGCGAGGTCGTCCGCGACCGCGAGGCCCGACGGGTTCATGTGCTTGATGATCGCGACCGCGGGCCGCGTGAACTCCGACGCCATCGCCCAGGCGGCCTCGAGGTCCGCGAGGTTGTTGTACGACAGCGCCTTGAGCCCGCCGACCTGCTCGAACGCCGGGACCTCGCCCGCCAGCCGGTAGGTGGCGCCCTGCTGGTGGCTGTTCTCGCCGTACCGGAGCACGTCCTCGCGGGTGGCGACGAGGTGCAGGACCTCCGGCAGGGCCGCGTCGTCGCCCGCCGTGCCCGCCAGCCACGCCTGGATCGCGGCGTCGTACGCCGCCGTGTGACGGAACGCCGCCAGCGCAAGCCGGCGACGCGCCTCGAGGTCCATCGTCCCCGCCTTGAGGGCAGCGAGGACCTCGTCGTAGGTGGTGGGGTCGCTCACGATGGCGACGCGGGCGAACGACTTCGCCGCCGCGCGAAGCAGGGCGACGCCCCCGATGTCGATCTGCTCGATCGCCTCCGCCTCGGTGACGTCAGGCCGCGCGACGGTCTGCTGGAAGGGGTACAGGTTGCAGGCGACGACCTCGATGGCGCCGATGCCGTGCTCCGCCAGCTCCGCCAGGTGGTCCTCGGTGGGCTTGGCGAGGATGCCCCCATGGATGGCCGGGTGGAGCGTCTTGACGCGTCCGCCCAGGATCTCGGGATGCCCGGTCACCTCCGACACGTCCGTGACGGCGAGGCCCGCCTCCCGCAGCGCCCGCGCGGTGCCGCCCGAGGCGACGAGCTCCAGTCCGAGCTCGGCGAGCCCCTGCGCGAAGGGCACGAGGCCGGTCTTGTCGGAGACGGACAACAGGGCGCGCGGCATGGGGACTCCTACGTCGGGGGGCGCCGCTAACGGGAATCCGCCGCCGACGCCCTACCCCGGGTGCCCAGACGCCTTCGCCCGCTTGAACCGTCGCTTGCGCACCGCGAACGCCAGCCCCTGGGCATTGAGCTCCGCATCGAACCGCAGCTGGCTCGCCGCCTCCGCGTCGCCTGCAAATCCGTGCCTTGAAAGCGCCTCATCGAACAGGCGGGTGACGGCATCCACGCAGGCCCCGTCCAGCGCGTCCCCGTCGAGCCCCGCCGCGTCCGCCTGGTCGACCACCGCCGCGTGCGCCGCGATCAGGCGGTGGAGTTGATCGGCCAGGGCCGGCACCATCGCGTGCCGACCGAAGTGGGTGGGGTGCAGCCAGCGCGTGCCGAGGCCCGCAATCCGATCCACGCTGGCGTGGGCCGCCTCCGGATCGAAGTCGGTCGGCGTGGTGCTCGGGACGACGAACGGGCCGTGCGCCTGCAGCGACGGGTACAGCAACCCGAAGCTGTCGCCCGTGTAGACCGTGTCGGCGTCTGGGTCGTGCAGGACGAGGTGGTGCTTGGCGTGCCCGGCCGTGTGCCAGGCCACGAGCGGGCGGTCACCGAGCATGACCGTCTCGCCGTCTCCGAGCGCGTGGACGCGGCCTTCGGGGACCGGGACGATCTCGCCATACAGGGCGTCAAACGCCTCCCCGTACACCTGACGTGCCCCCGCTTCGATCCGCGAGGGATCGATCGCATGCGTGGCGGCCAGCGGGTGGGCGAGGAGCGTGGCGTTTGGACACGCCTGCATCAGCGGCCCGGCCCCGCCCGCGTGATCGAGGTGGATGTGGGTGATCGCGATGTACCGCACGTCCTCGGGGCGCTTGCCCGCGCGACGGAGCGCCTCCAGCAGCCGAGGCACCGCCAGCGCTGTGTTGGTCTCGACGAACGCCACCTCGTCCCCCCCGGTGAGCAGGTAGGCGGCGGCGAGGTCGTCGCGGTGGGCGTAGTGGGTGTCCAGGGTGAGCACGTCCGCGGGCATCGGGACCTCCTGGCGCCAGACGTAGCGGATCGGACGGGCGCCGGACATGGTGGGCGGCGACGGAGGACGGGATGGGCACGCGCGCGCGGCACTACGGGGTGGCCTTGGTCTTCACGCTCGCCTGTTCGAGCTGCCGAGCGATCGTGGAGGGATGCCCGTGGCTCGAGGACCTCGAGTACGAGGGCCTGAGCGGCGAGGGGCTTCCCGCCTTCCTCGAGCCCGATCTGGCGCGGTGGCGGGCGCTGGGCAGCGTCGGTCCCCAGGAGGTGGAGGCGGTCGACGGGACCCACGGCCTGGTGTGGTGGGGGTTCACCCCGTGGGGGGTTCGCGAGTCGCGGTTCGGCGGCACCGAGGCCGGCGCATGTCCTCCGGGCCACCCCGACGACGCGGAGGTCCCCGACGATCGGCGCGCGACCCGTCGGTTCGAGCTGGAGGGCACCGCCCAGCTCACGTGGCGGGAGGGGGGCGACAGGCACTTCAACGGACTGGCCACCGTCGTCGCACAGGACGGGCGCGACCCCTCGGACCGGCTCCGCTACGTCGCCCAGGGCCGCGTCGGGCCCATCCTCCGGGAACGGCTCGGCCTCGCCCACACCCCGACGATCGTGGTGAGCATGCCCCTCGACGGCCAGGTCCCGATTCCCCGCCTGGAGGATCCCGAGCAGGACACGGATGTCCCGTTCGACCTGTGGACCCCTGCCCCGTAGCCCTCGGCGCGCTACCGGCTCCCGCCGAGACGCCACGCTGGCCCCCCCCTGTCGTGCCAACCCGTTCTCGATCCCGGGGTTCCGACGGCGCCCCCCGCGGCCGTGCCCCCCTCCGATGGACGGCGAGGGCTCGACGATGGGTGTGGTCGGACGGTTCTGACCCGGACCTACGCCTCGGCACGCCCTGGCTGGTCGCTCCAGGCCTGGAGGACCTGCACCAGCAGATCGTGCTCCGCGGTGTGCAGGCGGGCCTCGAACGCATCGCGCGACTCGCCCAGACGAAAGCGAAGGATCGTGGTGGCGAGCACGGGGCCCGCGTCGACCTCGGGGACCGCGAGGTGGACCATCAGCCCGGTGTGGTCGAGCGTGCCCGCTTCCCAGGCAGCCCACGCTTGCCCCACCGCGTCCTTGCCGGGGAACTGGCCCGGAAGCGCCGGGTGCAGGTTGACCACCCGCTCGGGAAAGTGGGACAGGAAGGCTGGCGTGAGGATGCGCATCCAGCCCGCGAGCACGACCACATCGGGCTGGAACACCTCGACGAGCTCTGCGAGGTCCGCGTCGTAGTCCTCACGCGTCCGGCCCGCCGCGCGGTAGGGACCGAACGGCACGTGGGCGGAGGACACCCCCGCTGTCTCCGCCCGCTCCAGGGCCCCCGAGGCCGCGCGATCGCTCACCACGGCCATCACCTCGGCGTGCAGGCGGCCGTCCCCACAGGCATCCAGGATGGCCTGGAGGTTGGTGCCCGCACCGCTCGCGAGGACGACCAGCCGGAGCGGTGCGCCGTGCGTCATCCGATGAACTGCACCGGGGCGTCGCCCTCACCACGCGCGACGATCTCGCCGATGCGCACCGGGACAGACCCGGCCTCCTCCAGCAGCGCAGCCGCCTGATCGACGGACGCCGCCGGCACGACGATCAGCATGCCGATCCCGCAGTTGAACACCCGGAGCATCTCCTCGTCGGCGACCCCACCGGCCTCCTGGATCAACCGGAACAGCGGCGGGAACGTCCACGCAGCCCGGCGCAGGGAGAACGCGGTGCCGTCGGGCAGCACCCGCGGGGGGTTGTCGATCAGGCCACCGCCCGTGATGTGGACCAGGCCCTTGATGTCGACCCCGCCGGCCCGGAGGGCGCGGATCTCGGACAGGTAGCTCTTGTGCGGGACGAGCAGCGCCTCGGCCAGGCTTCGACCGGACAGCGCGTCCACCGGCGCCTCCAGGTCGCGCCCCTCGAGCGCCTTGCGGGCCAGGCTGAACCCGTTGGTGTGCAGCCCCACGCTGTGCAGCGCGAGCACCTGGTCGCCGGCAGCGATGCGCTCCCCGGTGATCAGGTTGGGCCGATCCACCACGCCGACGATCGTGCCCACGAGGTCGAACTCACCCTCGGTGTACACGCCGGGCATCTCCGCGGTCTCGCCCCCGAGGAGCGCGCAGCCGGCCGCCTCGCAGGCACGGGCGGCCCCGTTGACCACGCTTGCGACCATCTCGGGATCGAGCTGGCTGCTGGCGATGTAGTCGAAGAAGAACAGGGGCTCGGCACCCTGGACCAGGATGTCGTCGATGCAGTGGTTGACGATGTCCGCACCGACCCCGGCGTACCGCCCGGTGGCGGCGGCGATCTTGGTCTTGGTGCCGACGCCGTCGGTGCTGGAGACGAGGATGGGCGCCTGCATCTGCTGGAGGAAGGAGGCGTCGAACAGCCCGCCAAAGCTGCCGAGCCCGCCCAGGACCCGGGGCCCGTGGGTGCGCTCGACCGCCGCCTTCATCAGGGCCACCGCCCGATGCCCTGCGTCGATGTCGACGCCCGCGTCCTTGTACGCACTGCCGCTCATGCCTCGCTCCTGCGCAGGGCGCGCCAGCCGATGTCGCGGCGCGCATGCATCCCTTCGAAGTGAATCCGGTCGAGACCGGCGTAGGCGCGTGCCAGCGCACGCTCCAAGGTGGCCCCAGTCCCCGTGACCGCGAGCACGCGGCCCCCGGAGGTGACCAGGCCCTGGTCGGACCCCGCGGTGCCCGCGTGGAACACGACCACGTCGTCCAACCCCGCCGCATCCCCCGTGCCCGCGATCACGCGGCCCTTGGGGTACGCCTGCGGGTAGCCCTCGGACGCGGCGACCACGGTGGCGGCGAAGCCGTCGTGCACCTTGACGAAGTCGGGCTCCAGTGTGCCCTCGGCGCACGCCAGGAAGAGATCGTAGGCGTCCGACGCCAACAACGGCAGCAAGACCTGGGTCTCCGGGTCGCCGAAGCGCACGTTGTACTCGAGCACCCGCGGCCCGTCGGCGGTCATCATCAGGCCCGCGTACAGCACGCCGCGGAACGGGGTGCCGTCGGCCGCAAACGCCGCCAGGATCGGGGCGATCGCGAGGTCGCCCAGCGCCACCTCTTGCCCGGCCGCCACCGGGGCCGGCGCGTAGGCCCCCATGCCCCCGGTGTTCAGGCCGGTGTCGCCCTCGCCCACCCGCTTGTGGTCCTGGGCCGCCGGCAGCACCGCGAACCGGGTGCCGTCGCAGACGGCCAGCAGGCTCGCCTCCTCGCCTTCCAGCCGCTCCTCAAGCACGACCGTGGCGCCGGCCTCCCCGAACGCCCCGTCGAACATCTCGACCACCGCAGCCCGGGTCTCGGCGACGTCCGAGGGGATCACCACGCCCTTGCCCGCCGCCAGGCCGCTCGCCTTGACCACCACGGGAAAGTCGATGGTCTCCAGCCAGGCGAGGGCCTCCGAGGCGGAGGTGAACGCCTTCCAGCGGGCCGTCGGCACGCCGCAGCGATCCATCATCGCCTTGCTGAACGCCTTGCTGCCCTCGAGCTCCGCGCACGCCGCCGTGGGCCCGAAGGCCGGAATGCC
>JAUHWK010000697.1 GCA_030424555.1 bacterium
CCCCCGTCTCCAGCACGCGCAACAGCGCCGCCTGGCCCGCCGCCCCGAGCTCCCCGATCTCGTCGAGGAACAGCGTCCCCCCGTCGGCCAGCTGGAACGCACCATCCCGGCGCTCGGCGGCCCCCGTGAAGGCCCCGACGTCGTGGCCGAACAGCTCGCTCTCGACCAGGGCTTCGGGGAGGGAGCCCGCGTTGAGTGCGATGAAGGGACCGCCTGCCCGGGGGCCCGCCTCGTGCAGCGCGCGGGCCGCCGCCTCCTTGCCCGTTCCCGTGGCGCCGAGCACCAACACGGGCGCATCGTGCCGGGCGATCCGGCCGATCACCCGCCGCGCCCGCCGCATCGCGGGGCTGTCGCCCACCAGCCCATCCAACGCGACGTCGTCGTCGTCGGGCCGGAGCACCTCGGTCGTGACCCGGAGGACGGTGTCGCCGACCTGTAGGCGCTCCCCCTCCCACACGGGCGTGGGCTGGCGCAACCAGGTGCCGGCGAGCCGGGCCGGTTGTCGCCCTGCGGCCGCGATCACCCGCGCCCGCACCACCCTGAGCGTGACGGCCGCGGTGGGAAGTTCCGGGTGGACCACGCAGTCCGACCCCGGTCCCCCCACGGTCACGATCGGCCGATCGAGGCGGAGCTTGGCCCCGGCCACCGGACCGTTGTCGACCCGCAAGAACGCGCGAACCACCGTGCCATCGGTGGCGCTCGCGACCTCCTCGTGGGTGGCGGGCCCCAGGGCGCGGGTCTGGGAAGCCTCCCGTCCCCGTCCCACCAGCTGCAGCATGTACGGCCCGACGTCCAGCGGCTCGCCGAGCGCCAGGTGGGCGCTGCCTTGAACCCGACGGCCGCCGACCCGGGTGCCGTGCTTGCTGTGGTCCTCGACGTGCCACCCGTCGGACCGCCGCGTCAGCGTGCAGTGGATCCGGCTGACCTCCGGCCCAGGCAAGGCCAGATCGCAGGCATCGTCTCGCCCGATCACGATGCGACCGCCCCGGATCGGCGCATGGACGATCACGCTGCCGCGTTCGATGATCCGCAGGTGGGTGGCCTCGTGCCCCGGCGCGCTCCGCGGTGGCCCCGCCGAGGACAGGTCCCCGTCGCTGGCGTACCCGTCATCCATGCCCCCTCCATCCCCGACGCCTGCCGCCGCAGCCGTCTTGGTCGAGTCCCCAATCGGACCGTAGCACGAAGGACCAAATGTGGGACACTTCGGTCGAGTGCCCGGCGGTATGGTGAGACCCGGAGGTGGGGTGACGACCGAGCGGTACCGGATCGAGGCGTGTCTGGGCCGCGGGGGATTCGGCGAGGTGTTTCGCGCGCAAGGGCCCGACGGGGTGGTCGCGCTCAAGGTGCTGCGCGCCGACCTCGACCCCTCGTCGCAGGCGGTCGCCCGGCTACGGGACGAAGCCCGGTGGCTGT
>JAUHWK010000203.1 GCA_030424555.1 bacterium
CTTCCAGGCGATGGCGTCCACGGCGCACCCGCCCCGACCAACGTCCTGTCCCGTCGCACCACCTACGAGACCGGCCGCGCCACCTTTTCGGACGAGTCCACGGAAGAGGCGACGATCGGGCGCACCACGGTGTCCACCCGGGCCGCACGCCACGCCGCCGAGGAGAGCGCTCGGCCATGGTACTTGTGGCCCGAGGTGTTGGGGGGCGCCGCGCTCGCGCTCGCGCTCATCGGGTTCATGCTGTGGGGTCGCCCCGCCCCCGGCGCCGATCGCGGGTTCGCCGTGGAGGGCGTCCCCTTCCCCGCCCGCCAGGTGCCCGCAGGCACGTTCACCATGGGCTCCGCAGACGACGAGGTGGGTCGGGACCCCGACGAGACCCTGCATCCCGTCACGCTCACCCGTCCGTACGTGATGTCGCAGGAGGTGACCGTCGCCCAGTGGCATGCCGTGCTCGAGACCGAGGTCGCCGCGCCCGCGGGATGCGCCGAGCCCACCTGCCCGGTGGATCGGGTGTCGTGGTACGACGCCGCCGCCTTCGCCAACGCCCTGTCCGAGCACCAGGGCCTCCCCCCCTGCTACGCCCTGACGGCCTGCACCGGCACCCCCGGCACCGGCCTGTCCTGTGACGACGCCTCGGTGACGTCCGACGACGGGACCCCTGGCGCCTGCGAGGGGTGGCGCTTGCCCACCGAGGCCGAGTGGGAGCACGCCGCGCGGGCGGGACACGCCGGGATGTACGCCGGCGGTGACGATCCCGACGCCGTCGCCTGGCACCCAGGCAACGCGGGGGGTCACCTCCACCCCGTGTGCTCCCGCGCGCCGAACGCCTGGGGCCTGTGCGACCTGAGCGGGAACGCCTGGGAGTGGGTCCACGACGGCTACGGCCCCCTGGGCGATGGCGCCGCCGAGGATCCGGTCGGCGCGCCGGATGCAGGGCGACGGGTGCGCCGTAGCGGAAGCATCCATGGCGACACCTCGTATGTGCGTGTCGCCAACCGATTCGCCGGCATGCCGGGCGGCCGCGCCGAGACCGTCGGGTTCCGGGTGGTCCGAACCGGCCGCTGACCGCCCGATCCCCAGGGTTGGTCGCCAACTGACCCGGTGGTACGCTGTGGCACGAGGGGGTTTGCGTGTCCGACACCAGCGACCGACCCCGCCCGCCCGGGGCCCGTCCAGCCGTTCGCGGAGCCCGGCCTGGCGCCGCGCCCCCATCGCCCGACGATCCCACCCTCCGGCCCCGCCCCGCCGACACCCTCCCCGACGGCGATCCCACCCGGGACGCGCCCCCCGAGCAGGTCACGACCCAGCCCTCGTGGGATGGCCCGTCGCCAGGCCACACCCCCGTCGATCACCGGCTGTACACGGTGTCGACGGCGTCGGGGGACATCACGCGCTTCCTCGATCGACGGTTCGTGGCCGAGGGCGGCATGGGCGAGGTGATGACCGGGGTCGACCCGCACCTACGACGCCGGATCGCCCTCAAGGTCGTCAAGCGCAAGCTCGCGGGAAAGTCCCGGATCGTCGAGCGGTTCCGTGTCGAGATGCAGGTCCTGGCCCAGCTGGAGCACCCCGGCATCCTGCCCCTGTACAGCGCCGAGCACACCGCCGACGGCCGGCCCGCGTTCGCCATGAAGTACGTCGACGGCGGCACCATGCACGACCTGCTGTCGCGGTGTGTGGACGCCACCATTCCCGACCCCGATCCGCCCGGAGAGCACGGGCTCGCCGAGCGCCTCGACGTGTTCATTCGCCTGTGCGAAGCCGTGTCGTACGCCCACCACCGCGGCGTGCTCCACCGCGACCTCAAGCCGTCCAACGTCATGCTCGGCGAGCACCGCGAGGTGTACCTGACCGACTGGGGCCTGGCGCGGGTCGTGGGGGCGATCGATCCGGTGATCGATGACGCCGACGACACCACCGTCGACTCCGCGGATGCCCATGAGCCCTCGGCCCCCACCGCCACCCGGTACGGGCGGATGCTGGGCACCCCCACCTGGATGTCACCGGAGCAGGCCAACGGGGAGCTCGATCGCATGGGTCCCTGGAGCGACCAGTTCTCGCTCGGCATGATCCTGCAGACGTGCGTGACCCTGGCCTCCCCCCGCCCAATCGCCGAGCCCGACGTCACCCGTCGCATGGCCCGATCCGGCACCCGGTCCAAGCCCCGGCACGTCCACGGCCACCGCATCTCGCCCACCCTGCTCGCGATCATCGCCAAGGCCACGGCCCACGCCCCCGAGGATCGCTACCCATCGGCCGCGCACCTCGCTGAGGACGTCCGCCGGCACCTGCTCCGCGAGGAGACGGTCGCCCTGCCCGACTCCCCGCTGCGCCGCATGCTCCGGGTGATGGCCAACCACCCGATCCGGGTGCTGGGCGCGGTGTTGGTACTCGTGCTGGTCGCCGCCGCCTCCACCACCCTGTCGCTGCGGCGCGCCATCGAGGCCGAGCGGGTCGCGCACGCCGACGCGCTGGGTCTCGCGGCCCTCACGCGCGAGGTGACCGGTCACGCCAGCCGGCTCGACCGCCAGATGGCCCGGGTGATGGTCCTGCTGGAGGGCGTCGGCCGCCAGGCGCGCACCCTGCTCGAGGACACCGCCGCCCGGGAGACCACGGCCTGGATCCCGCCCACCGCCTTCTCCTCGACCGCGCCCGAGCGCATCGTGGATCACCCTCGCTACCCGTTCCCCGTCCGGTTCGACCGCGGGGTGGCCGTCGGGGCCCCCCAGGGAGATCCCGCCTCGATGCAGGCCCACACCGCCCGGTTGGCGCCCGCCCTCGACGGCCTCCGCGACCTGATGGTCGGCAGCGAGGATCGCGGGTTCATGCGGTGGTCGGCCGACGACAAGACCACCTGGTTGAACGGTCACACGCCGCCTGTCCACGTCGCCTACCTCGGCCTGGAGGACGGTCTGTTGCTCAACTACCCGGGCTACGCCGACTTCGACCCGGACTACGATCCCCGGCGCCGCCCCTGGTACCACAACGCCGTCGGGACCACGCGGCCAGTCTGGGGCCCTCCGTACCCGGACGTCAGCGGATCAGGCATCCTCGTCCCCTGCAACCTGGCCTTGTACGGCGAGGACGGCGCGATGATCGGGGTGGCCGGCGCCGACATGCACCTGGGCTCCGTCGTCTCCCAGCTCACCATGCCCGGACTCCGTGGCTTCGTGCAGGCCGTGCTCGTCCACAACGACGGCACGGTGATCGCGCGATCGCGCGACGCCTCCGCACCGATGACGCCTGGGCTGAACGACGACAAGCCGATGCAGCGCGCCCCCTACGAGGTGGACGCCGTGCGGGAAGCGATCGTCGCCGGATCGACCGGCGGCGCCACCACCCATGGCGACGACGTCGTCGTGTGGCACCGCACCTCGGCCAGCGGCTGGACGTTGGCGGTCCACGTGACCCGCTCCGCGTGGCTGCACGGGGGCCCCTGAGCCGTCCGCCTGTCAGCGGTTGGACCGCGCAGGAGTCAGTCCGTCGGCTCGCCCTCGTGGGACCACACCGCCCCCAGCACCCAGTACACCGCCTCGCTGAACACGGGGATGAACGCAATCATCAGCCCGTTGCTCAAGAACCCACGCAGGTAGGCCCCGTCCCGCCACACCTGGAGCAGGAAGAACTTCTGGTCGTCCGACCCGAACAGCTGCCCCAGGCTCGCGACCATCAGCAGCACGAACAGCGCACCGGGCATGAAGTCCGCGTAGTCCTGGGTGTAGCGATAGCGAAGGTAGGCCATCACCCGAGCGCTGAAGGGGATGGCGAGGGCCAGCGTGGGCAGCAAGTTGACGTTGTCGGCCGTGATCGGGAGGTCGACGCCCGCCGACCAGCTCACGAAGAACAGCGCCTCGCTGAACAGCACCAGGTACACCCAGCTCATTACGTACAGGAATGCGAACGACAGCAGGATGCCCGGCAGCGTGATCGGGTGGAGGACGTCCGGCACGGGCTGCTCCTCGAGCGCCAGCACCTTGGCCGCCAGCGTCCGCACGTCGCCCGTCGCCCACGCCTCCTGCACCAGCTGCTCCAGCAGGCGGAAGCTGGACGCCTCGCTGATCACCTGGGTGTACAGCTTGGTCGCGGTGAACACGACCACGATGGCGCTGCCCACGCCCACGGTGATCACCGAGCCCATCACGACGTCTTCGGACAGGGTGTCGATCACCCGAAAGAACGCCTCGACCCCACCCTGTCCCTTGATGAAGACGTTGTACAGCCACAGCCAGCCGAGCACGACCGCCGCCACCGGCCCCGCCACGCTCGGCCGCTGGGACGTGTCCCCTCCGGGCAGGTCGGCGTCGTCAGAGGATCGCATACAGCCGCTCCGGCAGGTCGTGCAGGAACACCCACCCCGTCACCGCCCAGACCACGAACCACAGGTCCTTGCGGTACTGAAACACCATCCAGCCGTCCAAGGGTGGGAGCGGGAACGAGAACACGAACGCGTACACCAGGAACAGCGACGCCAGCGTGGTCAGCGGCGCCGACCCCGTGGCCTGGGCTGCGGCCAACGACACCCCGTGCAGGACCAGCAGGGCGATCAGCGACAGGGCCCCGGCCTGACCCATCGCGGACGGCTCCCCCTCGGCCTCCACCTCCGTGGTGAGCGGCAGGAACGATCCGGCCATCGTGAAGTACGCCTGGAGCAGCAGGCCATCCGCCCCGGTCGTCAGCCGCACCGAGTGGCCCAGCGCGCGGGCCAACCCCAGGTGCAGGCCGCCCCAGGTGAGCAGAGGCACGGCCGCCAAGCACGCCACCAGCCACGCCGGGGTCTTGCCCACGACACCCGACGCGATCGCCGGATCGACCACGACCAACACCGCGTACAGCGACAGCGACAGCGCGACGGCCCCGAGGCCGAGCCCTACCGCGTCCCCACCCCGAGGCACGGCGTCCTCGCCCATCTTGGAGCGCACCACCGCCGCGAACAGGGTCTGCAGGATCCGGCGCACGGCCCGGCGGGTGGCCGTGCGGGAGGCGGTCCGGATCACCGTGCCCAGCGCCGACCGGAGCAGGTTGCGCGCCGTCGCCCGGAACAACACGCCCAGCGTGGCCGTCACGCCCCCCGCCACCACCGCCCCGCCCGCTGCGGGGGTTTCGGCGTACTGCCCCACCACCACCAGGGGCAGGACCATGCACACCCCCACCGCGACCGAGGCCACCACGGTCCCGATCGCCAGGCCGGACGCCGCACGGCGCGCGTGCGCCTCCCCGGAGTCCGGTCGGTCTCCCTGGGCGTCTGGCGGCGATGGGGGCGCAGACACGTCCACAGCACACCCTCCCGCCCGGTCCTACCACAGCGGAACCACGGGGACGGCAGACCGTTCTCCCCGCCTGCGCAGGGGTGACGTCAGGGCAGGCGGACCACGACCTCGACCACGTCGGCAAGGGCGGGCCACTCCGAGCCCTCCACAGCCGTCACCGTCCCGTCTTCGTCGTCTCCCGTCCCAGGCTCGCTGTGGGCAGGCTGGGCGTCGCCCGCGCCGAGGGGTTGGTTCTGCTCGGTGCCCGCGTCCCACCACCGCATCTGCTCCGTCACGTCGACGGGATCGGTGAGCGACAGCGCGTGGACGTCGAGCCCCCCGGCGGGGGTGCCGAGGAAGCCGTCGTTCGAGGGGATGAGCATCATCGCGACCACCAGGACCTCATCGGGCCCGACCGTCACCTCCAGGCTGGCCGAGCCACCGGGGCCGATGGGGTTGTCGGCGTAGTCGGGGTTGTCGCGGTCCCCGAGGATGTCGAGGTCGGTGACCCCCTCCATGCCCTCCAGCGCGTCGAGGAGCTCGAGCGGGTTGCCCTGCTCGGCGAGCTGCTGGAGCTCCGAGGAGGCCGCCGCCCCCGGCTCAAACACGACGTCCGCGTCGACGACGATCGCCAGCAAGCCCGGCGCGATCGCCAGGTCCATCGGCTGCCCGTCGGGATCGGACAGCAACCCCGGCGCCGTGAGGTTGCGCACGCCAAACACGACGTCGATGGGCTCGCGCGGGGCGCACGCCGTCAGACAGGTCGCCCCCACCAGGGCCCACAGGTTCGTCTTCATCATCCCTTGCCTCCGTTCCCCGGTACGCCGGCGGCGCCCGACTGGTCACGCCCCCGTCCGATTCCCGGGCTACCCCGTGAACCCACAGGAGGTCGCCGCCCGTGAAGATCTGGATCGACGCCGACGCATGCCCGCGGGACGTCAAGGACATCGTGTTCAAGCGCAGCGCCAAGCAACGCTTCCCGGTCACCCTGGTCGCCAACAAGCTCCAGCCTACGCCCAAGTGGCGCTGGATCACCGCAGTGCAGGTCGCCCATGGCCTCGACGTCGCCGACGAACACATCGTGCAGCACGCCCAACCCGGCGACCTCGTGATCACCCAGGACGTGCCACTCGCCGCCGAGCTGATCGACAAGGGCGTCGCCGCGCTGTCCGTTCGTGGGGAGCTCTGGACCGAAGCCAACATCGGCGAGCGCCTGAGCGTGCGCGACATGATGACCGAGGCCCGCGCGATGGGCATGGTCACCGGCGGTCCCCCGCCCTTCGACGCCAAGGCCAAGCAGTCGTTCGCCAACGCCTTCGACCGCTGGCTCACCAAGCATCGAGGGTGAGCGCGCGGCCCGTGGTCCTGCGGGCGCTCCCTTGGGGTACAGATCGGGGTCCCGACACCCACTTCCCGCCCGTGGCCACGCATGACCCATCCGCCTTCCCCCGTGGACGCCCCGGCCCTCGCACCGGCCGGCTCTCCCAAGGACCGCTTCGCCGACCTCCCCCGACGGCTCACCGGCGGTGCCTACGGGGCTGCGGCCCTGTTCGGGCTCGCCCTCCTCACCGAGCCGCTGCGCCCGGCGGCCGCGGCCTGGCAGCCTCCCTCCCTGGTGGCCTCGGTCGCGGGGCTCGCCTTGTCGCTGGGGGTGGGCCACCTCGCGGGCTCCCGATCCTGGACCCGGACGGGCCTGGCCGATCTCGCCCTGGCGTTCGAGATCGGGATCGGGATCGTGCTGTGGGCGGGGGAGCTCGCGATCCCCTTTGCTGAGACGACCCACACGCCCGGCATCCCAACCGTCGCCGGATGGCTCCTGTTCTTCCCCGTCCTGGTGCCGCTCCCCTTCCGATCCGCCCTCCTGGCGTCGATCGTGGTGGTGCTCTCGGGACCCCTGATCCTCTTGGCGTACGTCCTCGGGGGTCAGCCCGCGCCGTCTCCAGGCCACGCCACCCTCTGGTTCTCGGCGGCCACCCTCGCGGCGGGGGCGGCGGTGTACACCTCTGCGGTGCTCCAGCGCGCGTTCACCGGGATCCTCCAGGCACGACGCCGCAGCGCG
>JAUHWK010000698.1 GCA_030424555.1 bacterium
TTGGCGACGTGTCGGGCCATCCAACGGTCCCGGGCGCGCAGGGACGGGTCGATGCTTCCGGACGCCTCGGCTTGCAGCCGAAGGGCGACCCCCATCGTCAGCGCAGCGCGGCGGATCGACGCTGCCGTGGCGTGGTCTGCGTGCGCCTCCACGGCGTGTTCCCACCAGTCGGCGATCGTGGCGTGTTCCTGGTGTCGCGCCAGAGCCGACGGAGGCGCGCGTGGTGGCGGCGCCGGATCGTCGGGCGAGCGGTGGGTCGTCGGCAGGTCGATCGCCACCACGGGGCGTCCGGCGGCGGCCGCCCACCGGATCGCAGCCAGTTCGGGGGAGTACACGTCGAACGGGTAGAACCAGGGAGCGCCGTGGGGTGGGGCCGCCGACAGGGCGACCGGCGGATCCACACGCGGATCGCCGAGCCAGGGGATCCAGGCCTGGAGGTCTTCGGGCAGCTCGATCAGCACGCTGGGGGGATCGAGCTGGTCCAACAGGTCCGGCAGGATCCGGGCCAGGGACGGTGCATGGTGACGGACACCGAAGAACCACGGCGCACGACACTGGACCAGCCGATCCACGATGTCCCGCAGGTCGGGGTCGGTCGGGTTCACCCCCCGTCCTCGAGGCGATCCCGCTGGGCCCACAGGGCGGACCAGGTGGGGTTCCCCTCGTCGGCTCGGCGCTTCACGGCGTGGTCCCAGTAGGCGAGCAGGCGGACACGGTCCTGATCGTCGTCCTTGGCGACCACCCCCAACAGGTGGCCAGGGAGGGCGTCGAGGGGGGCGTCGCCGTGGAGGTAGGTGGCTTGCAGCCCGAGTCCGGTCGCGACCGCGATCGCCTCTGCTGTCGACAACACGGCGTTGGGACGCTCCACCTGCCACCCCTCGCGGGTCGCGCCGTGTCGAAGGTCGCGGAACACGGTGACGAGGGTCTCCAGCAGGGTCTCGTCCAACGGGCGATCCGCGCCTGCAGCGGCCATCGTGGCGTGGGCCTGGGATCGAACCAGGGCCAGCTCGGCGCCGAGGTCGGCGATGGGGTCGATGCGCTCCACATTGAAGCGTCGCTTGAGCGCCGCGCTCATCTCGCTCACGCCGCGGTCGCGCAGGTTGGCCGTCGCGATCACGTTGAATCCGGGCCGAGCGGACAGCGAGGTGCCGAGCTCCGGGATGGCGAGGTGCCGCTCAGACAGCAGGGAGACCAGGGCGTCCTGCACCTCGGGCAGGCATCGGGTGATCTCCTCGACGCGCGCGAGTCCGCCGTGCTCCATGGCGTGGGCGACGGGAGAGGGGACGAGTGCTTCGCGGGTCGGACCGGACGCGAGGAGCATGCCGTAGTTCCACCCGTACCGAAGGTGCTCCTCGGTCGTGCCCGCCGTGCCCTGGACGGTCCAGGTGCTGTGGCCAC
>JAUHWK010000699.1 GCA_030424555.1 bacterium
GACCTTTCGCCCGGTGAGGAGGCCACACACCCGGGGGCTGCGGGGCGACCACCCGTTCTCGGCGCGGGGGTAGTCCGCACGGACGTTCGTGGCCTGATCGACCGTCCACACATCGCCCGCGGACAGCGTGGTGTCGGTCCCCATCCACGCGTAGCCAACACACCCGTCGTCCGAAGAGGGCGCGGGATCGGGGTCAGGCGCCGTGGACGCGGCGCGGAGCGGGGCCGCAGCGGGCGCGGGTGTAGGCGTGGGATCCGGCGCTGGCGTGGGATCCGGCACGGCCTTGGCCTCGGGCTCCGCCTCCGTGGACGCGGGCTCGGGAGCGGGTGTGGGATCGTCGGCGACGACCTCCGCGGGCGCGTCATCCGGCGCCTCGGGGGCCGGGCCCGGCATGGCCTCGGCGTCCGGATCGAACGCGGCGGCAGCGGCGGCCGGGGCGGTCGGCTTGGACGGCACGTCGGCGCTGGAGACGACCTCGACCGTGACCTGGGGTGCGGACTGGACCGCGGGCGCCGGCTCGCTGACCAGCACCGCAAACAAGCCCATGGCGACGGCCAGCAGGATGGCGCCAGCCGCGACGAGGAACGGCAACGGACCGATGGGGACGTCCACCCGCCCCGCTTGCAGTCCGGCCTCGAGCCGCGCGAGGCCCGCGTGCTCCGGACGACGGGCAGCCGCCGCCTGCACGAGCGGCAGGAACCGTCCCTGGACCAACGCCTCATCGACCAGCAGCCGCCACGCATCGCGGGGCGCGCCGGTCATCTGGACGTCCTCAAGCCCCGAGGCCCGAACCACCGCCATGCGGTCGTCGAACTCCGGAAGCGTGTCCGCCAACAGCCGGGCAACCCGGCCTCGTTCCCTGTCTGACGCGAGCATGCCGGGGGGCTATCGTCAGCGACGTGAGGCGTACAGCACCATGGTGGACAACGGCGGGTCTGCGGGGCGCCACGCTCGTGGCTGCCGCGGTCCTCAGCGCGTGCGGGGCGGCCCGTTCTCCCGTCGATCCCCGCCATGGATCCGTGCTCCGCTGTGTGCCCGACCCTGGCGGCGCCTGGATGGTCTCGACCCACACCCCCCAGGGCGAGCCCGCCTTCCTGGTCCTCGACACCGCCGCCCCGCGGACAATGCTGTCCCCCCGCATGGTGCCGGGCGCGCGACCCGGTGAGGACGCGGTCGTCGCCGATCTACGGATCGGACGGGGCCAGCTGGGCGCGGTCCGGGTGGGGATCACCGCACCCGAAGCCCTCCCCGCCCCAGGGGGGCTGCCAGCGGACGGCGTGATCGGCCTCGACGCCTTCGCCGGCCGTGCTGTGCGCATCGATGCCCAGCGGCACCAGGTCGTCCTGGACGCGCCGGCCCCGCGGTGGTCGAGCCCCCTGAGGGTCACGCCAGACG
>JAUHWK010000204.1 GCA_030424555.1 bacterium
GACGTCACGCCGGTTTCGCCCGACGACGTCGCTGGCTTCATCTACACCTCGGGCACCACGGGGGATCCCAAGGGCGTGCTGCTCTCCCATGGCAACCTGGCGGGCAACGTCAGCGCGGCCCTCGAGGTGTTCCCGATGACGCCCGACGATCGCTCGCTGAGCTTCTTGCCGTGGGCGCACTCGTTTGGTCAGACCGCCGAGCTGCACACGTTCATCGCGGCGGGGGCCTCGATGGGGCTGGCGGAGGAAGTCTCGAAGATCGTGGACAACCTCTCGGAGGTGCGGCCCACCGTCCTCGTGGCGGTCCCGCGGATCTTCAACCGCATCCACGATGGGCTCCAGCGGCGCATGGCGGATGCGGGGGGTGTCCAGGCGTGGATGTTCAAGACCGCCCTCGCCACCGCCCGTCAGCGGCGGGTCCTGGCAGCGCAGGGGCGGACCCACCTGTGGGTGGAGGCCAAGGCCGCGTGGTTCGACCGCCTGGTGTTCTCGTCGGTGCGGGCACGGTTCGGAGGGCGCCTGCAGTACGCGATCAGCGGAGGGGCGGCGCTGTCGCCCAAGGTCGCCGAGTTCATGGACGATCTCGGGATCCTGGTGTTCGAGGGCTACGGCCTCACCGAGACCTCGCCTGTGGTGGCCGCCAACGGGCCGGAGGCGCGGAAGGTGGGGAGTGTGGGCAAGCCGTTCCCCGGGGTGCGGGTCGCGCTGGATCACGAGGTCACGGGCGATCCGGTCGACGGCGAGATCATCGTGTACGGCCACGGCGTGATGCAGGGCTACCACGGCCTGCCCGACAAGAACGACGCGGTGACCACGCCCGACGGTGGGTTCCGCACCGGAGACATGGGCCGCATCGACGCCGACGGCTTCCTGTGGATCACCGGGCGGATCAAGGAGCAGTACAAGCTGGAGAACGGCAAGTACGTCGTGCCCACCCCACTGGAGGAGCAGCTCAAGCTCGCGCCGCTGGTCGCCAATGCGCTGATCTACGGGCACAACCGGCCATGCAACGTCGCGTTGGTGGTGCCCGACTGGGAGGCGGTCGCCTCGTGGGCACGCAAGCAGGGGATCGCGGCCGATCCCGTGGCGTCTCTGATCGACCACCCGGAGCTCGTCGCCGAGATCGAGGCGCAGGTGGCGGCCCAGGGTGCCGAGTTCAAGCACTACGAGCGGCCCAAGCGCATCGCGCTCATCGCCGAGGACTTCACCACGGACAACGGGATGCTCACCCCGAGCCTGAAGACGAAGCGTCGGGTGGTGATCGGCCGGTACGAGGCGGAGATCGAGGCGATGTACGCCTGACCGCCACCGGGGGGTTGTCGGCCGTCGGCGGCGTTGGTGGACTGCAGCCCGCCGTCGTGGCGTGGAGCCAGCGCCCCTTGTCCCGGACGGATCGGTGGCTACGGCACGTCCATGAGCACCACCGTGATCGCGTCCCGCCACCGCGACCTGTCGGCGGCCCTCCTCCCGTCTGCCAGTCCCCGCCTGGACGTCGAGTCCGTGCGGGCCGTGCTGTCCCGGCATGGGCTGGCCCTGATCGACGGCTCGGATCTCGCCACGGCGAACACCTTGGTGGTGGCGGAGGGGCTGTCCCCCCGTGAGGCCCAAGCCCTCGCGGACGATCTTCGCGCGGTGGGCCTCCACGCGCGGGTCGTCAACCGGACCGGGCTCACCACAAGCCAGCGCATGGGGTCCATCGCGGCCGGGCAGTTCATGCTCTGGGCGGCGGGGTTCATGGCGTTCCTGATCGCCGCGGCCCCGATGCTCAAGGCGTTCAAGCGCACCGGGGTGCTGTTCGATGGAAACCCGTGGTGGCTCCTTCCCGGGGCCTTGATGATGGTGTGGGCAGCGTTCAACGCCTGGACGCTGGCCCAGCACGGCGGCGCGTCTCTACGCATCGCGGGCACGCGATCCTCCTCGGATCCGGCGGGCCTGGTCGAGCAGCTCCATCGCCTGGCGGACGGCCTGCCCGACCACCTGACCGAGCCCTTGGTCGCCAAGGCGCGACGGCTCGAGTCCCATGTGCGCAGCGCGCCAGACGGGCAGGCGGCACAGGAGCTCGAGGCCGTCCTCGACGCCCTGCTGGGACTGGCCGAGGAGGCGGCGGTAAAGGAAGCCCAGGGGCTCCGGCGGGACGTCGCGGCCGCGGCCCGGGCGGTGGCCGAGGTGCGCTCGGGATCCTCCGAAGGACGGTGATGTCGCGCGGTGGCGCCCCGGAAAGGCGGGGACCGTGCAGCCGATAGGATAGGGGCGGCCGCGGAGGATCTGGATGTCGAACGATCCTGACCGGACCGCGGCGTGGTCCGGCGACTGGGTGCAAGCGGACAGCCGTTGGCTGGTGGGGGCAGCGGCGCTGATCAGCGTCGTGTACCACGGGATCCAGTTCGTCCTGACCGACGGGTGGCTGGTGTTCACCCTGGACGATGCCCACATCCACCTGGCCTTGGCGGACCGGATCGCCCAGGGCACCTACGGCATCAACCCCGGGGAGTTCGCGGCGCCGTCGTCGTCGATCCTGTGGCCGCTGGTCCTGGCGGCCGTGCCGGTACCGTGGCTGCGCCCGTGGACCGCCCTGGTCCTGAACGCGGTGTGCATGCTCCTGGCGGTGCGGGGCATCGGGCAGCTGGGGAGCGAGGCGTTGGGGGAGACGATCCCGCGCTGGGTTCGACGCCTCGGCCTGCTCGGACTGCTGGTGCTCGGCAACGTGATCGGTGTGTCCTGGA
Organism: bacterium; assembly: GCA_030424555.1. Lineage (GTDB taxonomy): Bacteria > Myxococcota_A > UBA796 > UBA796 > JAUHWK01. Next base: position 2,724 of record JAUHWK010000204.1, read on the forward strand.
CCGGGATGGAGCACGCGCCCCACGGGCTGGCGACCGTGCTGGTCCTGCAAGGGCTGCGCCGCCTGGACGGGGATCAAGACCCCGGGCTGGCCTTCTGGATCGCGTGCGTGGTGGGGCCCTGGCTCCGGTACGAAGGCTGGGCGGTGACAGCACCCGCGCTCGCGGTGGCGGCCTGGGCTGGCCGGTGGCGGGGTGCGCTCGGTGCGCTGGGGGTGGCGGCCGGAGGGGTCGGGGCGTTCTCCTGGGTGCTGTCCAGCCAGGGCAACGCCGCCTTGCCCACCTCGGTGATGTCTAAGCTCGGGGCGGTGTTCTCGGGACTGGGGGGGCGCTACCGCTCGCCCGCGGCCTGGGGCTCGGCCCTATGGCTGATCGGAGGGGGTGCGGTGGCGGCGTGGACGCTCGGCACCGGTCGCAGCCGCGCGATGGCCCCAGCGGTGCTCGCGGGGGCTGCGATCCACCTGCTGGTGGGACGCTACGGGTGGTTTGGCCGGTACGAGGTCTACATCGTGGTGTTTGTGGGGGTTGGCGCCCTGTGGGCTGGGCGGGACCTGCTCCGGTCCGCGTGGTCCCGACAGCGCTGGGTGACGGCCGCCGGATGGCTGGGGGCCTTGTTGCTGCTGGCGGCCGTGAGCCGCGGCACGGTGCTGGCGCCCTTTGGGGTGCGGATGATCCACCTCCAGCACGCGCAGATGCACCGGTTCACCCAGGTGTTCCCTGGCAACGTGGCGGTCAACGATCTGGGCTGGGTGGCGTGGAAGGCACCCCACCGGGTGCTCGACCTGTGGGGGCTCGGGTCGGAGAAGGCCCGTCGGATGCGCGCGGAGGGGCCGGACGACGCCGACTACCTCTCGCGGGTGATCGAGGGTGAGGCGGTCGGGGTGGCGATGATCTACCCGGAGTGGTTCGAGGGGGTTCCGTCGGACTGGGAGCCGCTGGGCGTGCTCTCGGCGTCGCCTCCGCACGCGGGGGCCAAGCACGCGGCGGTGTCGTTCTACCTGGTGGATCCAGGCCGTCGGGCGGCGGCCGAGGCGGCGATCGCGGCATGGGTTCCAGGACTTCCGAGCGGCGCGACGTTCACCCGTGCGAACGCCCCGGCGTCGCCAGACGCTCCGGCCGAACCGGGCGCACCACCGGCTGGCGGTTAGGCGCCGAGCCTGGAGACGGCATGGCCCGCGGGCTTCCCCCGGATCTGGGCGCGTCGCGTGGGGTGACCGCGCGCCTGGGACCCACCAACACCGGCAAGACCCACCACGCGATCCGGCGCATGCTCGGCTACCGCACGGGCATGATCGGGCTGCCGCTGCGCTTGCTCGCGCGGGAGGTGTACGACCGGGTGGTGGCAGAGGTCGGCGCGGACGCGGTCGCCTTGGTGACGGGGGAGGAGAAGATCGTCCCGTCGGGGGTACGGTACTGGATCTGCACGGTGGAGAGCATGCCGGTGGAGCGGCCGGTCAGCTTCCTGGCGGTCGACGAGATCCAACTGGCCGCCGACCCGGTGCGTGGCCACGTGTTCACCGATCGGATCCTGCGGGCGCGCGGTGGGGTGGAGACCTGGTTCCTGGGCTCCGACACGATGGCCCCTGTGCTCGAGGCGCTGATCCCGACAGTCCAGGTGGTGCGTCAGCCCCGCCTGTCGTCCTTGTCCTTCGTGGGGACGGGACGGGTCGAGCGCCTGCCTTCCCGGGCCGCGATCGTGGCGTTCTCGGCCCACGACGTCTACGCGCTCGCCGCCCGGGTGCGCGCACGCCACGGTGGGGTCGCGATCGTGATGGGGGCGCTGTCCCCGCGGACCCGCAACGCCCAGGTCGCGCTGTACCAGTCCGGCGAGGTGCCCTTCCTCGTGGCGACCGACGCCATCGGAATGGGGCTCAACCTCGACGTTCACCACGTCGCACTCGCTGCGACCGCCAAGTTCGACGGCCGCCGACACCGGGCGCTGCGGGCGGATGAGGTCGCGCAGATCGCGGGACGCGCTGGCCGGTGGCGACGCGATGGCACGTTCGGGACCACGTCGGACGCCGCGCCCCTCGCGGACGAGGTGGTCGACGCGGTGGTCCGTCACCGCTTCTCGCCGGTCCGCCGGCTCGCCTGGCGCAACCCCGATCTCGACCGATCCTCTCCCGAGGCCCTGCTCGCCAGCTTGTCGGTGCCACCACCTCGCCGGGACCTGTTGCGGGCGGTGGAGGAGGGGGACGACCATCGCGCGCTGCGTCGGCTGCTGGAGATGGACGGCGTGCAGGCACGGGCGGGGTCGCCCGACGCGCTGGACCGCTTGTGGGGGGTGTGCGGCGTGCCGGACTTCGGCAACGTCCTGCCCGAACACCACGCCGGGTTGCTCGCCCGGTTGTTCGCCCGCCGCATCGAAGGCGACGGCACCATCCCCGACGACGATCTCGCCCAGGCGCTCACCCGCATCGACCGCCCCACGGGAGACGTGTCCACACTGATGGCCCGCCTCGCCGCGATCCGGACGTGGACGTTCATCGCGCACCGTCCGGGATGGGTGGGGGACGCCTCGGGCTGGCAAGCGCGGGCGGCGGCGGTCGAGGAGCGCCTGTCCGATGCGCTCCATGTCGCCCTCACCGAGCGCTTCGTGGACCGCCGGAGCCGGGGGTGGGCCCGCGCGCTCGCGTCGGGGTCCCTCCCGGACCCCGTCGTGGACGGCGATGGCGTGGTCCGTGCGGGGGACGAGGTGCTGGGCCTGCTGGATGGGCTGCGGTTCGAGCCGGCAGTCGGGCGAGAGGACGGGGACGCGACCCGGACGGCGATCCGGCAGGTGGTCGCGCCGCTGGTCGCCGATCGCCTAGTGGACCTCGCGGCCGATCCAGCCGCGCTCGCGCTCGACGACGACGGGTGGGTCCGGTGGGACGGCGCAGCGGTCGGGCGCCTGGTCCCGGGGTTGGACTGGCGGTTTCCCAGGGTGCGTCCTGCTCGCACGGATCTGCTGGATGGTGCGGCGCGGGGGCGGCTGGCGCAGGCCCTGGAGGCCTGGCGCACCGGCGAGCTGCGCGCTCGCGACGCCCCCCTCGATCGGGCCATCGCGGCGGTGCCGCCTGGCGGAACCCGGGGGCTCATCGAGGCCCTGCGCCAGCACCTGGGGGTGGTTCGGCGGGACGTCGTCGGCGAGTTGCTCGTGCCGCTGACCCCGGAGGACCGGTCCGCCCTGCGGCGGGTGGGGATCCGGATCGGGCGGCGCTGGGTGTGGCACGACGCCATGGCCCGGCGCACGGCGATCCGCCGCCGGTTGTTGGCGGTGTTCGGGGAAGATGTCCCCACGCTGCCTGAGCACGGGGGGCGGCGTCCGTTCTCCGCCCGGTGGCGCCGCCAGGATGCGGATCGCGTCGGCCTGGAGGCGGTCGACGGAGGCTGGGTTCGGGTGGACGTCGCCGAGGCGTGGTGGGACGATCCGGCGCGGGCGGCGCGGGTGTTCCGCTGGTCCGCCTGACCTGGGAGCGGCTACGTCCGTGCCAGGAGGCAGCATGGATCGCACACGGATCACGGGGTGGGTGGCGGTGGCGGGCGTGGCGGCCGTGGCCTGCGAGGGGGCGTTGCTGCACCTCCGCGTCGACGAGACGGCCCAGACCACCATTCCGGCCGGCTCGGTCGTCGAGGCGTTGCTCGGGGACTTCGGGTTCGACGGGTTCACCGACCTGGACGTCACGGACAACGCCACGCTGCAGAACCAGGGGGTCGCCCCGGGAGACATCGCGACGGCAACCGTCGTGCAGTTCGACCTGGTGGTGCTGGACCCGCCGGACGGTGACCTGTCGTTCCTCGACGCCCTGGAGGTGTTCGTGGACGCCCCTGGCCTCGACGAGGTCCGCATCGCCTCGCTCGACACCTTCCCCGAGGGCCAAGGCACAGTGTCGATGGTCCTGGACGACGTGGATCTCACCGAGCACATCGTCAGCGAGTCGCTCACCGTCACGACCGACGCCCGGGGGGGCCGCCCGGACCAGGCCACCACCCTCGAGGCCCGGTTTGGGCTGCGGATCGGGGTCACGACCCAGGGGGCGTGCAACGCCGTGCGCGGGGGAGGGGACGCGTCGGGCGCGCGGTCTGCGGCCGAGGCGCAGCCTTGACAACGCGTGGATGGTGAAGCGACCTGCGCACAGGTAGCTTCTCGGCATGACGCCACTCCTGCTCCTCCCGCTCGCCCTCGCTGCCACCCCTCCCCAGGTCGAGGTCACCCCGCCCGACACCGTGGTCGGGGTGATCGACGTGTCCGCATCGGTCGACGCGGTGCGTGCTCAGCTCGCGGACCCCACCTGGGTCGCGCGCACGTCCGGTGGCAAGACCACCGTGAACGTCGTCGAGAAGGACGACACGTGCATGGTCGCCGACTTCACCAGCCCCAACCCGATCGTCACGGTCGAGTACCGGGTGCGGCGGTGTGCCGATGCCAAGGGCTACGAGGCCACCATGCTGGAGAGCAACGCGTTCAAGGACTACCGCACCCGCTGGGAGGTCGCGCCCCATGGCGACGGCG
>JAUHWK010000205.1 GCA_030424555.1 bacterium
GCGTGGGCGGCGTGATCCGCGACGTCATCGGCGTCAGCGCCCGTCCGATCGCCACCACCGATGTGCTGTGCTTCGGTCCGCCCGACCTGGATCCGGCCTCGCTGCCCGACGGCGTGCTCCACCCGCGCCGCATCGCGGACGGCGTGGTCGCGGGCGTGGGCGACTACGGCAACAAGATGGGCATCCCGACCGTGGACGGCGCGGTCCTGTACGACCCGGGCTACACGGCCAACCCGCTCGTGTACTGCGGCTGCCTCGGGGTCCTGCGCTCCGACGCCCACCCGACTGAGCCCCAGCCCGGCGACCTCGTGATCACCATGGGGGGCCGCACGGGCCGCGACGGCCTGCGTGGCGCCACCTTCTCCAGCATGGAGATGGACACCTCCACCGCCGAGATCGCCGGCACCAGCGTGCAGATCGGGCATCCGATCCACGAGAAGCAGGTGCTGGAGGCGATCATGCAGGCCCGCGACGAGCGCCTGTACAACGCGATCACCGACTGCGGTGCGGGCGGCCTGTCCTCGTCGATCGGTGAGATGGGAGAGACGCTCGGAGCGCGGGTCCACCTGGAGCGTGTCCCGCTCAAGTACGCCGGCCTCCGTCCCTGGGAGATCTGGCTGAGCGAGGCCCAGGAGCGGATGGTGCTCGCGGTGCCCGCACAGCACTGGCCCCGCCTGCAGCGCATCTGCGCGGACCACCGGGTGGAGGCCGTGGCGCTCGGGACCTACACCGGAGACGGGCGGCTGGTGATCACCCACGGCGACGTGGTGGTGGCCGACCTCGCGATGTCGGACCTGCACGACGGCATCCCGCAGCGGCAGATGACGGCGGTGTGGGAGACCCCGGACCTGTCGGAGCCCGACCTCGGGGCCGTGGACCTCGCCGCCGATCTGCTGGCGTTGCTGGGCACCCCGGACATCCGGAGCAAGGAGGACATCGTCCGCAGCTACGACCACGAGGTCCAGGGCGGCACGGTGGTCAAGCCCTTCGTGGGGCCGGGCATGGATGGGCCGTCGGATGCCACCGTGCTGCGTCCGCTCGATGTGGTGCTCGCCACCGGGAACACGGGCGGCAAGGGCGTCGCGCTGTCGGTCGGGATCCGCCCGTCGTACGGCCGGATCGACCCCTACGCGATGGCGCTGTGCGTGGTCGACGAAGCGCTGCGCAACCTGGTCGCGGTCGGCGGCGATCCGGACAAGGTGGCGCTGCTGGACAACTTCTGCTGGGGCAACCCCAACCTGCCGGATCGGCTGGCGGGTCTGGTCCGCGCGGCCCGTGGCTGCCACGACGCCGCCGTCACCTGGAAGGCGCCGTTCATCTCCGGAAAGGACAGCCTCAACAACGAGTACACGGGCTCCGACGGCCAGAAGCACGCCATCCCGGGCACGCTGCTGATCTCGGCGCTGTCCATCGTCCCCGACGTGGACGTCACGGCCACGATGGATCTCAAGGCGGCGGGCAACGCGCTGTACCTGGTGGGCCTCACCGCCGACGAGCGCGGGGGCTCGGCGCAGTACGCGCTGCACGGCCACCTCGGGGCCAACGTCCCGCGGCCCCGCATCGATCAGCGGGCGGCGGCCAAGGCGGTGTTCTCTGCGATCACCGGTGGGTCGGCGGCGGCGGTCCACGACCTCAGCGAAGGGGGCCTGGCGGTCGCGGCGGCGGAGATGGCCTTCGCGGGTCACCTCGGCGCCACGCTCGACCTGGCGGCGGTGCCGACCGAGGGGGCGCTCGACGACGCGGCGATCGCGTTCAGCGAGTCGATCACGCGCTGGCTGGTCGAGGTGCCCGCGGATCGCGCGGCGGCGTTCGAGGCGAGCATGGGCGACGTCCCGCACGCCAAGGTGGGCGTCGTCACCGGCGACGACGCGTTGGTGTTCACCGGCACCGGGGGCGGCGAGGCCCTGCGGGTCGGGCTGGACGCCCTGCGCGACGCATGGCGGGGCCACGTCGGATAGCGGACCGTCCACCCGGGGGCCCCATGCATCGGTTCATCGTCGTCGAGGGCCTGATCGGGGCTGGCAAGACCACGCTGTGCCGCTTGCTCGCGGCGCGACGGGACGCGGAGCTCATCCTCGAGCCGCACGATGACAACCCGTTCCTGGAGCCCTTCTACAAGGATCCGGAGCGGTACGCGCTGCCCGTCCAGATGTCCTTCCTGCTCACGCGGTTCCGACAGCAGGATCGGATCCGCCAGCTGGGCCTGTTCAGCCGCTGGGTCGTGTCCGACTACCTGTTCCGCAAGGACCGGCTGTTCGCAGAGAAGACGCTGTCGGCGTCCGACCTGGAGATCTACGACCAGCTCGCGAACGCGCTCAACGAGACCGTGAGCACCCCCGACCTGGTGGTGGCGCTGCACGCGCCGGTGCCGGTCCTGATGCACCGCATCGCGCAGCGGGGCATCGCGGGGGAGGAGCACATCGATCGGGCCTACCTGGACGATCTGGCGCGGCGATACGCCCGGCTGTGGTCCACCTGGGACGCCTGCCCGGTGCTGCACCTCGACAACACGGCCTTGCCCTACGACACGGACGACGAGGCCCGAGACGAGGTCTTGCGTCGGATCGACGCCGCGCTCGACGGGGAGGTGGGAAGCGAAGCCCACGCCGATCCCCGCTGGCCCTCGCTGTACGGGGTGGACGGGTGATCGGCCCGGAAGGCGAGGAAGCGGAGCGCCGTGCCAACACGCGCCGGGTGCTGATCGCGCTCGGAGGCGTGACCCTGGCCGGGTGCATGGGGCTGGGGAGCGTGGTGGTGGTCCTGGTCTGGATGTTCGGGGTGTCGCTGGGGGAGCCGGTGGCGGTCGTCGAGGCCCGGGCCGCGATGGAGGCGGCGTGTGGACGGGACCAGTGCGCCCCCCGCTGTCGCACGGCGGCCCGGCACTACTTCCAGGTGGCGAGCCCGTGCGGGGACGACCCGAACTGCATCGACGCGGCGCGGGAGATGAACAAGGTCACCGACGCCATGTGTGAGAGCCGCGCGCCCTGACGTCGAGGGTGTGACAACCCGTCGAAACCCGTCCAAAGCGGCCCCGAGGGGCGCCCATGAGCCCGCAACGGGGCGCTGCGGCGGTTAGGAACGACTGTGCGGTGTCACGCCGCACCCCTCCACCCCCTGGACCGCATGTCGCCGGCCGGGAGGGGCCGATGCCCGGCAGGGAGGCACCTGGAGCCCATGATGTCCCGCCTCACCGTCACGGACCTTCGTCGCAAGAAGGCCGAGAACGACAAGATCGTGATGATCACCGCCTACGACGCCACGATGGCGCGGCTGGTGGACGCCTCCGCCGACATGGTCCTCGTCGGCGACAGCCTCGGGATGGTGGTGCAAGGGCACCAGGACACCCTGCCCGTCACGCTGGACCACATGGTCTACCACTGCCAGGCGGTCCACCGGGGGCTGTCCCACGCGCACCTGGTGGGGGACCTGCCGTTCGGGTCGTACCAGACCTCTCCCGCCCAGGCGGTCGACAGCGCCACGCGCCTCGTCAAGGAGGGCTTCGCGCAGTCGGTGAAGCTCGAGGGCGGGGTCTCGATGGCGCCCGCGATCGAGGCGATCGTCCGCTGTGGCGTCCCGGTGGTCGGGCACATCGGGCTCACGCCGCAGTCCGTGCATGCGATGGGGGGCTTCCGGGTCCAAGGCCGCACCGAGGACGGCGCCGACGCCATCGTCCAGGATGCCCTCGCCGTCGAGGCGGCCGGTGCGTTCTGTGTGGTGCTGGAGGGCATCCCCACCGAGGTGTCGGAGCGCATCGCCGAGGTCCTCACCATCCCCACGATCGGGATCGGCGCGGGGCCCCACTGCGACGGCCAGGTCCTGGTCTGCAACGACATCCTCGGGTTCGACCTCGGGTTCCGGCCCACGTTCGTCAAGCGCTTTGCCGCGCTCGAGACCGCGATCAAGGGGGCGTTCGGCACGTACGCCGACGAGGTGCGCTCCGGGGCCTTCCCCGCCGAGGAGCACACGTTCCACATGGCCAGCGCGCCGCGCAAGGTCGCCAACCTGTACTGAGCGGGCCGTCCGGGGGTGTCGGGCCACAGGGTGGACGCCCCGTGGTGCGGGCGCGTCCCGAGAGGAGGGTGGTGTGGAGATCCTGGACTCCCCGGCAGCGCTGGCCGCGTGGGCGGACGCGCGTCGGCGCACGGGAACCATCGGGCTGGTCCCGACCATGGGCTACCTGCACGCCGGGCACGCCTCGCTGATCGCGGCGCTGCGGCCTGTGTGTGACCACCTCGTCGTCAGCATCTTCGTCAACCCTCTCCAGTTCGGGGCGAACGAGGACCTGGCGACCTACCCGCGCGACCGCGAGGGCGACCTGCGCACCTGTGCCGCCCATGGGGCAGACGCCGTGTTCGTCCCCACCGCGATGTACCCGGAGGGCTTCGCCACCACCGTGACCGTGTCGGGGCTGACCGAGGGCCTGTGCGGTGCGAGCCGACCCACCCACTTTGCGGGCGTGGCCACGGTCGTGACCCGGCTGTGGGGGCTGTCGCGGTGCGACGTCTCCATCTTCGGCGAGAAGGACTTCCAGCAGCTGGCGGTGCTTCGTCGCCTGGCCGAAGACCTCGGCCTGCCGGTGGCGGTGCGGGGCGGACCGATCGTGCGGGAGCCCGACGGCCTCGCGATGTCCTCCCGCAACAAGTACCTGTCGGAGGCAGACCGCGCGCGTGCGGCGTCGTTGTCGGCCTCGCTGCGCGCGATGCAGGCGGCCGCCGCCCAGGGCGAGCGGGATGTCGCGGCCCTCGTGGCGATCGGCCGGTCCACGCTGCACGTCGATCGGGAGGACTACCTGTCCGTGGTCGATGCAGGCACCCTGGCCCCGGTCCAAACCTTGGGGGGTCGGGCTGCCCGGGCGCTGGTCGCGGCGTGGCTGGGGTCCACCCGCCTGATCGACAACGTGGCGATCGGGGAGGGGACCTGATGGATCTCGACACCGCCGTGCTGCTGGGCGTGGTGGGCGTGCTCGCGCTCAACCAGCTCGTGATGCGGGTGGGCACGCTGTACCGCGTGGACGCGGTGTTCTACGGCCTGATCGTGCTCGACTGGCTGGTCGGCGGCAGCATCTTGTGGTTCGGGCTGCCCGGGTTCGACGCCTTCCCGGCCGTCCCCGTGGTGCTGGGGCTGCTGTTCTTCCTGCACTCGGCGCAGAACCTCAACCTGCGGCGGCGTCGGTGGGACGCGGCGCGCTCGCGTCACGAGCACGCCCAGTCCGATCGCCTCGCGGAGGCCGCGGCCCGGCTCGATGCGCAGGAGCGGGCCGAGCGCGAGCCCTGATCACACCGCGCGGTCGATCCACGGGGCGGGATCGAGCGTGGCGGCGAGGTGGTCGACGAAGCGGGTGACCTTCGGGCTGTGCCGACGCTCGGGCGGGTACAGCGCCCACAGGCCCTGGGGCGGCGAGGCCCAGCCGTCGAGCACCCGGACCAGGCGGCCTTCCTTGATCGCCTCGGCGGCCAGCCAGTCGGGCTGCAAGGCGAGGCCCAGGCCCGCGGCGGCTGCCTCGATGATGGCGTGGCCGTTGTCGGCCTCGAGGGGGCCGGCCACGCTGACGACGTGGGTCTCGCCATCGGGACCGACCAGCGGCCAGCGGTGGCGGTCGACCAGCAGCGAGTAGCGCAGGCAGGGGTGGTCCTTGAGCTCCTCGGGGTGCGTCGGCTCGCCGCGCCGGGCGAGGTACTCGGGCGACGCGACGACGTACAAGCGCATGGTGGCGAGGCGCCGGCTGAGCAGGTCGGAGTCTCGGAGGACGCCCGCGCGGATCGCCAGGTCATAGCCCTCGTCCACCAGGTCGATCTTGCGGTCGGTGAAGGAGGCCTCGACCTTGAGATCGGGATGGGCACGCTGGAAGTCCGCCATCGCGGTGGTGACGTACAGCACGCCGAACGACAGCGGGAGGCTCACCCGCAGCACGCCCCGGACCTCCTCGTGCTCGTGGGCGACCGCGGCCTCGGCCTGGTCGAGCAGTTCGAGGGCGGCCGCACAGCGCTCGTAGAACACCCGGCCGGCGGTCGTCATCGACACGTGGCGGGTGTTGCGGACCAGGAGGGGGGCACCCACCCGCTCCTCCAGGGCGCGCACGGTCTTGCTGGCGGTGGACTTGCTCACGCCGAGCTTGCGGGCGGCGGAGGTGAACCCACCTTCCTCCACCACGGCGGCGTAGACTTCGGCCTCGGACAACCGGCTCATCGTCCCTCCGAAAGGGTCCAGCGGTCTAGCGTGCTGCCGTGGGAACGTCGGGTCGAACGACAGGCTGGGACGACCGACACGATCACTTGGCGGCGTTGGCCTCGTGGATCGCGGCGAGGATCTCCTCGTCGGTCAGCGTGCGCTGGGCGGCCTTGGCCCGCGCGAGGATCGCGTGGACCCGCGGCCCGGTCACCTCGAGGCCGTGCTGCTCCAGCCACCAGCGGACGTTGGAGGCGCCGGACATGAACGAGATGGTGATCTCCTGCTGACGCCCCACCCACCGGGCGGGAACGCTGCTGTACACCCGATCGGCGAGCCACTCGTCGTGCTTGCGGCGGGCCTTGATCACGGCGGCGGCGTGGACCCCGGTGCCGGTGCGGAACGCGTCCCGTCCGAACACCGGGTAGCGTGGGTCGATGTCGATCTCGCAGGCGTCGGCGACGTCGTGGACCAGGGTGTCGAGGTGAGACAGGTCACGGTCGGACACGCCGGCCAGGCGCAGGTTGACCAGGATCTGGTCGAGGCTGGCGTTCCCCACGCGCTCGCCGATGCCGAGGATCGTGCCGTGGACCCGGTCGACGCCCCCCTCGATCGCGGCGAGGCTGTTGGCGACGCCCAGCCCGCGGTCGTCGTGGCCGTGCCAGTCGAGCGTGACGGTGCCCACGGCGTCGAGCTCGTGAAGCAGCTCGTGGGTCCAGGAGAACAGGGCGTGGACGCCATCGGGCGTGGCGTGGCCCACGGTGTCGCACAGGACGAGGGTGGTGGCCCCCTCCTCGATCGCGGCGGTGAACAGGCGCCGCAGCACGCGGGGGTGGCTGCGGATGGTGTCCTCGGTGACGAAGGTGGCCTTCATCCCGCCTTCGCGCGCCAGGCGCATCGCCCGACGGGTGCAGCGCTCCAGCTCGTCCTCGGTCCAGCCCTCGGTGTACAGCCGGATGGGGGAGGTGCCGAGGAAGGCCATCGCCTCCACCTCGATCCCCGCCTCGGCCGCCAGCTCGCAGGCAGGGCGGAGGTCGTC
>JAUHWK010000206.1 GCA_030424555.1 bacterium
CACTTCGATGACTTCGGCGGCTGACCTCTGCGTGCGGACCGGCCGGCCGGGTCGTCCCACGGCCCCACGCCACACCAGCCCGGTGATCCGCTGCTCGCCGGGGCTTGGCGCCCGGGGCCCCGAAGGACGGGACTTGCTGCGGCGCGGTCGGATCGCCCGGGTCGCGCGATGAACGCCACCCTTCGCGCCCGATCCCTGGGATGGGTGGTCCTGCTCGCCGCGTGTGGGACGCCTGAGGGAGCCTCAGCGCCCTCCTACGGGGCGATCCAGGGCCAGGCACTGGGGACCACCTGGAGCGTGCGCTGGGCGCCCGTGGAGGCGCTGGACGCCGCGACGGCCCAGGCCACCACCGATCGCGTGCTGGCCGAGGTCGACGCTGGGATGAGCACCTGGCGGGACGACAGCGAGATCATGCGCGTGCGTGCGGCCGACGGGCCGCTGCCGGTGAGCGAGGACACGGCCGACGTGGTCCGTGCGGCGCTGGTGCTGGCCGAGGCGACCGGTGGGGCGTTCGATCCCACGGTCAAGCCGCTGATGGACCTGTGGGGCCTGCACGGCAACCCCCGGAGCACCTGGCCGAGCCCGGACGAGATCGCCCAGGCTCGCGGGGCGGTCGGCTGGGAGCGGGTGCGCGTCGGACGGGACGCGGAGGGGCGGCCCACGCTGGACGACGGCGGCACCGTGCTGGACCTGTCGGCGATCGCCAAGGGGCACGCGGTCGACCGGGTGATGCATGCGCTCGTCGCGGAGGGCGCCACGGAGCTGCTGGTGGAGGTCGGGGGCGAGGTCCGCACGGCGGGCCGGTCGCCGAGGGGTGGCGCGTGGACGGTCGGGGTGGATCGCCCCGTGCCCGGCTCGCTCCCAGGCCAGGACTTCGCCGCGGTGGTCGCCGCGTCCAACCGGGCGGTCGCCACGTCGGGGAACTACCGCAACGCCCTGTCGATCGGCACGCGCACGGTCCACCACACGATGGATCCCCGCACCGGGCATCCGGCCCGCAACCCGGCGCGCTCCGCCACCGTGATCGCCACTGACACCCGGGCGGCCGATGGCTGGGCCACAGCGCTGATGGTGCTGGGGGCGGAGGGACTGCCCCTCGTGGAGGCCCGTCCCGATCTGGAGGCGTGGTTGCTGGTGGAAGGCCCGTCAGGCGAGATCCAGCCGCTTGCAACCTCCGGGATGGCGACGTTCCTCGACCGGGTCGCGTTGGAACCGTCGGGCCCACAGGATTAGGGGACCGGACTTGGAGGGCCCATGGCCACGATGCTGATCACCCTGGTGCTGTTCGGGCTGTGCATGGCCGGCATGGCGGTCGGGGTGCTCGTGTCGGATCGGGAGCTGCAGGGCTCCTGCGGCGGCGTCGTCGATGCCCAGGGGCACGACGTGGTGTCCTGCGGGGCCTGCGCCAAGAAGGAGGCCGAGGTCTGCCCAAGCGATGATCCGCTGGTGGCGCTCGCCCAGATCGCGCATCCAAACCCGGACCACCATCGCTGACCGGGTGGGGTGATCCCGCGCCGGGTCTGGCGCGTATTGGCACGCTGCGCCGGCTGACACCCGGCGTTCACACCGTCCCCGCAGGCGCAAAAGGAGCGTCAGCAGGGGGGCGGCCATCCTCCACCTGGGCGGGGCGGAGGCTACCACGCCAGCACCAGGGGAATCCATGTCACGTTGGAACATCCAGACGAGCGACACCCGCTTCTCGGCGGCCGGCCTGCCCGAGCTGCAGGAGATGGCGCGGAACGGCCGGTTCGAAGCCGGCGATCTCATCCAGCCTCCGGGTACTGAGGAGTGGATGTACGCGATCGAGATCGGCGAGCTGTCCGACGCCCTCAAGGCGGCCGAGGCCCTCGAGGCGGATCTCGGACCGATCGGCGGCTCGGCCGGCGGCAGTGCGGGCACGATCGCGATCGGGCTCGGCCTGCTCGCGGTGGTGGCGGGCGGTGGGTACTACCTGTGGGATGCCTCGCAGCACCTGCCCGATGGCGACGACTCCATCGAGAGCCAGATCTCGTACTCCGAGCTGGTCGTCACCGAGGACGGCACGCCCTTCGCGGCCACGCCCGAGCCCGGCGGCACGGTGCTCTCGTCGCTCGCCGGCGGGGTCCAGCTCAAGCTCCTCGCCAAGCGCGGGGATCGCTACCGTGCCCGCGACGAGGCCACGGGCTCCGAGGGCTGGATCGCCACCGACGCCGTCCTGCCGATGTACCGGATGGGTGGCGAAGAGGTCATCGCGGCGTACGACCCGCTGTACAACCCCGACCGCTACCTCGAGGTGATGAACGCCTCCTGGATGCAGCTCCCGGAGCAGCGCGACTCGTCCCTCACCGTGTTCCAGTTCATGCTGCGCAACACGTCGCGGTACGACATCACGGACATCCGGATCGTCGCCACGATCAAGGACGAGAAGGGCCACGAGCTCGAGACCGTCGAGTTCGCGATCGAGGGCGTGGTGCCGGCCGACGGCCACACCATGGTGGGCACGCTCGACCTGTCCGACGCGGAGGAGGGCGCCCGGCGCCTGATGACGCAGGCCACGTTCCGCGAGCTCGCCGAGACCGACCCCGACCTCAGCATGAAGTACAGCGAGGGCGTCGAGGTCGAGATGCAGACGGCGGAGTTCCAGGAAGCGTCCATCGACATCGCCGAGTTGCGCGCGGTGCCGGGCGCGGACGCTCCCGGTCAGGGCTGACCCCACCCAGGGTCACCCGATTCTCCAGAGGTCGCGGTCCTGAGGGGCGCGGGAGCGCGCGCGCCTGAGGATGTCGCGCTGCGTGGCGACGCCACTTCGTGTGGTGACGCCGATCCGTGTGGTGACGCCGATCAGTCTGCGCCGGCGCCCTCGGTGGCGGGACCTGCTGCGGGGGCCTCGTCGACGGGCGGGGCGGGGTCTTCGGCGACCGGGGTGGCCGTGACCATCGCCGCGCGTGCGTCCATCGTCTCAAGCTGGGTGCGGGCCTCGGCCGCGAGCATGGCGACCACCCCTCCCGGGTCCTCCGGGACGCCCAGGAGCGCCTCCCAGGCCACCCGGGCGGCGGCGTCGTCCCCCGCGTCCATCGCGACGCGGGCGCGTCGGGCGTGCTCGATGGCGGCGAACTGCCGGTCGAGCCCCAGCCACACCCGCAGGGTGCCGTCCGGCCCCTCGGTGACCGCGTAGAACAGGGTCTCCTCGTCCGGCGGGACCTCCGAGCGGTCGAGCGTCTCGCGGATGTGGCGCCGCAGCAGCGCCTTGGGATCCTCCGACCGGGCGAGCGCCTCCGACGACACGCCGCGCATCACCTGCTCGACTGCCTCGGGGTCGGGGCGCGTGGCGAGCACCTCGACGATGCGGTGCCCGTCGAGATCGTGGACCGCCTTGAGCTCGAATCGGGTGCGGGCCGCGATCTCCTGCCACATCACGCCCGCCTGGTTGTGGTCGGCGGTGTACGCCTCGAGCGGGTGGGCGGCGCGGTCGGTGGGGGCGAGCATGGCCCACGCTTCGTCGTACCGGCCGGCACGCTCCGCATCGAGGTAGGTCGCGACCGCCTGCTTGGCAGTGAAGTCCGCCTGACGCGTGGACGCGCACCCGGGGAGGGTGGCGAGCATCAGGGCGGTGACGAGGGCGCGGGCGGCAGGGGCAGACGTCGGCATGAGACTCACGGTGGGCTCCAGGGCCCCACCTGCCGCGCGTCGAGCGTGCCGTCCAGTTGCAGGGTCCCCACGGTGCCGGAGAACGTGCCGTCCATCGTGCGGTTGTTGGCGCTGCCACGGAAGCGACCGGACCACCCCAGCGGCGACGACAGCAGCGGGGTGCCGACCTGGATGTCCCCGGCGACCGTGGGATCGGTGATGGTGCCCGCGAGGTCGAGGTCGATCGTGATCGCGCCGAGCGCGCCCAGGGTCACCGAGCAGGACCCACCGCCGTCGACGACCTCGCCGGCCACGTCGACAAAGAAGTCGATCGCGCCGATGCAGGTGGAGTTGACGGGCGTGCCCTGGATGGTGGTGGAGGTGTCGATCCGTGCCGTGCCCACCCAGGTGCCGGCGAGCCGGTTCTGGACGCGGACCTCCGACAGCACCTGCGACACCCGGTCACCGTTGGGGAGGTCGGCGATCACGTCGATCGTGTAGATGCCTGCGGGCACATCAGGGATGGTGGCCTTCCTGCCGACGAACGGAGGGTCCCCGCTCCCGCGCACCGACCACTCGATGTCGCGGAACGGCAGGACCCCGCCCGCGTGGCCCTGGATCTCGCCGTCGAGCGGGACACCATCGGCGATCAGGTAGAACCCCGCGCTCTGGGGCTCGCGCACGACCAGCCGGGCGTCGTCGTACATCGACGTGTCGGGGCCGGTGTCGACCGGATCGGTGTCGTCGGTCTCGGCCGAATCCACGGGGCCCGTGTCGCCGGTGTGGCGGTCGGTGTCCGCGGTGTCGGCCGAGTCCCCTGAGTCGAAGGACGGGCTGCTGTCCTGCGTGTCGACGTCGGTGTCGTCGACCACGAGGCCTGAGCCGTCGCACCCTGCGAGCAGGGCGAGGAGGGCGAGGGTCCGGGGGGTCATCGGCACTCCTGCACCCGGTACTGGGATTGGGTGATCTGGCTGCCGAAGTCGGCCCCGGCGAGCGCGGCGAAGCACGCGAACAGCGCGAAGATCTCCGAAGCGTCCTCGTCGGTGTCGAACTCGACCACCACGGGGTCGCAGGCCTGGACCCACTGACCGGTCTCGCCGCAGTCCGGGGTGCTCCCGCGCCATCCGGCCTCAAACGGGATCAACTGCAGGGGCGTGCTCCCCCCGATGGACCACGCGCACCCGCACGAGAACTCGTCGTCGGGGTAGCGGGTCTCGATGGCGTTCGAGCAGTTGTAGTCGAAGCTGTTGTCCCCGCGGTGGCCATCGAACCAGGTGGCGTGCCCTGGCTTGCGGGAGCCTGGGTAGACGTACTCGTTGTCGTCGAAGCAGTCGGTGCCCAGGGTGGTCGCGTACTCGCCGGTGGGCTTGCAGTACAAGCGGCCGTCGGTGGCGTCGCCGAACCCGTCGCTGTCGCCGTCGCGGAAGTACGTGGTGCCTCCGATGATCTCGTCGGCGCCGAGCCCGTCGTCGATCGCGTTGGAGCAGTCCTCGTCCACCGTGTTGCCGCAGGTCTCCTTGGCGTCGGGGTTGATCGCCGCGCCGCCGGCTCCGTCGTGGCAGTCGCCGGGGGTGGCCTCGTCGGAGCAGGCCTCGGGCCCCTCACAGAAGCCGTCGCCGTCGTCGTCGTACCACTTGGTGCCCTCGTCCACGGTCTCGTCGCAGTCGTCGTCGAGGCGGTTGGGGAGCTCGGTGGCGTTGGGGAAGCGGGTGCCGCCGGTGGCCGCGCTGTCGTCGCAGTCTCCATCGTTCTGGACCCACGCGCCGTTGGTGGGGCGGCTGCATGCGCAGACGCCGGCGTCGGGATCGCCGAACGTGTCGCCGTCGATGTCGGGGTACCAGCTGCTACAGCCTTGCGCGCCGAGCTCGTCGGCCTGGTTGTTGCAGTTCTCGTCGACGCCGTTGCCGCAGACCTCGGTCGCCAGCGGGTTGATCGCGGCGCCGTTGGCTCCGTCGTTGCAGTCGCCGGGGATGGCCTCATCGGAGCAGGCCTCGGGGCCCTCGCAGTAGCCGTCGCCGTCGTCGTCGTACCACTTGGTCTCCTCGTCGACGGTCTCGTCGCAGTCGTCGTCGAGGCGGTTGGGGAGCTCGGTGGCGTTGGGGTAGCGCGTGCCGCCGGTGGCCGCGCTGTCGTCGCAGTCCGCGTCGTTCTGGACCCAGGTGCCGTTGGTGGGGCGGCTGCACGCGCACACCGAGCCGGTCTCGGCGCCGTAGCCATCGCCGTCGACGTCGGGGAACCAGTCGTCGCAGCCCACCGCGCCCGGCTCGTCGACCTGCTGGTCGCAGTCCTCGTTGATCCCGTTGCCGCACACCTCGGTGCCGGCCGGGTTGATGTCGAACCCGGCGGGGGAGTCGTCGCAGTCGCCGGGCAGCGAGCCGTCCGTGCAGTTGTTGGTCTGCGACTCGCAGTAGCCGTCGCCGTCGTCGTCGTACCGGGTGGTGCCCTCATCGGCGACGTCGTTGCAGTTGTCGTCCTGGCCGTTGGGCAGCTCGTCGGCGCCGGGGTTGATCGCCCCGCCGGTGGGGCCGTCGTTGCAGTCGCCCTCGTTCTCCGTGTAGCCGTCGCCGTCGTCGTCGATGTCGTCGCCATCGAGGACCTGCACGATCGCGATCGCACTGGACGTGAAGCCGTCGGTGTCGGTGACCGTGAAGGTGAGACGCTGCGAGCCGATGGTGGTGAGGGACCCCGGGCAGGAGCCGTCGCCGTTGGAGTCGATCGGGGGCTCGCACACGTCGCCGTCGATGTCGGAGACGATGTCGACGACGAGGTTCCCTGGGGGATCCTGGCGGTCGGACACCTCGACCTGGAACGTGGCGGTGCCGCCGCCGCGGAGCTGGGCGCCGGGCAGCGGGCTCACGACCTTGATCGTGGGCTCGTCGGGCAGGGCGTCGACCGTCCACACGGTGGATCGGATGCGCTCGTTCTCCTCGGGGTCGAGGACGGAGAAGGTGAGGCGGTGCTCGCCGGCGGTGGTGGGCGACGCGGCGCACAGGCCGGCGCCGTCCTCGTCGATCTCGAAGCTGCACAGGAAGCCGTCGAGATCGCTCGTGACCTCGGCGTCCAGGTCCTGGGGGTTGGACTGGGGATCGGAGACCTCGACCTCGAACCCGAACGGCGAGCCGACCTCGCCGCGCTCCCCGGAGGTGGGGTGCACGATGCGCAGGGTGGGCGACACGACGGGCTGCCGCACCTCGATCGTGACGCTGGCCTCGAACGACAGGTTGTCGGCGTCGACCACGCGCAGGCTGACGGCGTGGGACCCCTCCTCAAGATCGGCCACGGTGATCGCGGTGTTTCCCTCGTCGTCGACCCGGGCGGGCTCGCCGGCGACCGGGACCCCGTTGTCGAGCCAGGACACGTCCAGCGTGTGGACCGCGCCGTCGTCGGTGACGCTGCCGATCAGGTCGACCGGCTGTCCGGCGTCGTACACCTCGCCATCCTGCGGGCTGCGGATCACGGCGAGGGGTGGATCGTTGGTGCGGGTGAGCACGGGCTCGACGCAGGCCGCGAACGTGGCGACGGCGACGAGGGGCAGGAGGGGGCGGACGGACACCATGGGGGGTGCTCCGGGTCGACGATG
>JAUHWK010000700.1 GCA_030424555.1 bacterium
CCCTCCACGACCTCGATGTGGCCGGTGGCGTCGGTGATCTGCCACCGCCGAGACACCAGCTGGACGGTCTCGTCACCGGTGTTTCGGACCTCGACGGTGTACGAGAAGAACCAGTGGGAACGGGCAGGATCGGAGTGTTCGGGATGGAACCGGGGTTGGACCCGGACCTCGACCCCGCGGGTGCTCGCGAAGCTCATGGGTTGCCTCCGTCGGGCCGGTAACGCGCGCCAACGCGGGTGCCGGTGCTGTCGACCTCGGACGGTGGGAACCGGGCGTGCAATCCCCGTTCGCGGGCGGCCCATGCCCACGGCTTGCCGCCTGTCGCCACCTTTGGCATGGTCCGTCCATGCTTAAAGACCTCTCCCACGACGAGAAGCTCCGCCTGCTGCGCTTTCTGTGCAGCTTCGCGTGGGCCGACTTGGACATCGACGACGAGGAGCGCGCCCTCGTGGCCCGCTTCATCGACGCGATGGGCCTCGACCCCGAGGACGCGGAGCTCGCGATGGGGTGGCTCGACCACCCGCCGCCCGAGGACGACCTCGACCCCTACGACATCCCCGATGAGCACAAGAAGCTGTTCCTCGAGGCGGCCCTGGCGATGATGGGCGCCGATGGCGTGGTCGACACGATGGAGGTCGAGAGCTTCGCGTTGTTCGAGGCCTTGATGGGGGTGGTCGAGGAAGAGGACGAGGACCTCGACTGAGGGGTTCCGCGGCGCCGTGTGTGCCCTGGCGTCCAGCATCCGCGCCCCGTTCCGTGTCGCGTCGACAGACCCGCGATACCGACCGGCTCCCCGACGAACCGGAGTCGAGCCGTCATGCGCATGACCTCGTTGGTGGGCCGCCAGCTCAAGGAAGCCCCCAAGGACGCCCAGACCACCAGCCACATCCTCCTGATCCGGGGCGGCTACGTCCGGCCGGTCAGCACCGGCATCTACTCGCTGCTTCCCCTCGGCCGTCGGATCACCGCGAAGGTCGAGCGGATCCTCCGTGAGGAGATGGACGCCATCGGGTCCCAGGAGTGCCTGATGCCCGTGGTGCTCCCCCGGGAGCTGTGGGAGGAGTCCGGCCGGTACGACGGGGTGGGCGACGAGCTGCTCCGCTTCACCGATCGCAACGACAAGGACATGCTGCTCGGCATGACCCACGAGGAAGCGGTGGTGGCGCTCGCCCGCACCGAGCTCACCTCCTACAAGCAGCTGCCGGCCACGCTGTACCAGATCCAGACCAAGTACCGGGACGAGGCGCGTCCGCGGGCGGGCCTGATCCGGGTGCGCGAGTTCACGATGAAGGACGCGTACTCCTTCCACGCCGACCAGGCGTCGCTCGAGGCCACCTACGACGCGATGCACGCCGCGTACGACCGGTTCTTCCGCCGGATCG
>JAUHWK010000207.1 GCA_030424555.1 bacterium
CAACCCGAGGGCTGCGACGACGCCTGGTCGGCGTCCGACAAGAGACACAACGCAGCATTCACCGTGCGGAAGCTGGACTCAGCGGTCCGCTCGCCCGCCCATCCGACACCGCCCCGTCGGGAGGTGCTTCCCAGGTGAGACCCACCCGGGTCGGCCGACGTCCCCGCCGGCTCGCTGTGCGATGAAGAATGCATGCCTGCCTGAACCCCCGTGCCCGACTCCCTCGCGGGAGCGTTCGTCACGCCCGTGTGTGTCGACCCGAGGGCCGCTCGCGCCCGGGTTGCCGCGACCTCTGCGCGCCCCGAAGGGACGCAGACGCCAGACTCCACGGCGCCCCGTGGGGTCCCGCCCGACGCTCTCGCGCCGCAGCGTGCGGGTGACGATCCTCGATGGGCCACGCCGGCCGGGGCCACGACGCCGTGCCCGTCCCGAAGGCGGTGCATGGCGTGGGCGAATCCGGCCCGTCCTGACCCCGCCGCCGGAGCGGAGGGGCGTCGAACGGTGCGTGCTGGCGGCTCGGTCGTGGTGGGCAGGCGCCATCCGGGGTCCGAAGGTCGCATGCCGGGCGTCACCACGCCGCCCGCGGGTCCGCCACATCCCCGGAGGGTTGGGTCGGGTGCCATCGCAGGTCGCCGCAGGTCATGTCGCACGCCCCGAGGAATCGCTTCCGCGTGGACTGAGCGCCATGGGTCCCCCGCCCATCGGGGGAGGGTTCTACTGGTTCCACCAAGCAGGCGTCGTTCCGCGGGCTCGCGGGGGCTGCGTCGAACAGCACCCGTCCACACTCGCGGCGCCGACCGGTGGGCGCCAGGGTTCCATTTGCTTCCCGATTGTCAAAGACGGCCCGGAGGCCTTCTCTGTGCGCGTCAGCCGCAACGCCGCCGCAACACGCTTCCCCAGAAAGCACCCTCCGTGCCAATCGCCCCGTCCCGAGGAACGCCGGTTTTCCGGGGCCGCCTGGGCAACCTGGATCCCAGGCTCAGGCCGTACACCGGGCGAAACACGTGCTTGTTCCATCCAAGCTGTCCGTGGGTATGCTGCTGCACAGGATCGGGATCCTTCCCGCATCATGGGAAATGAGTTTCCCAAGTTTGCCCACCGGGCCGCTCACGCCTCGATGGGCTGGGGCGCGAACGGGTTGATCCGTGCCAGGGATCCGGCCGCACCGACCGCCGCGATCCCCACGTCGTCGAGCCGTCGAACGAGGGCATGGGCGAACGCTGCCGCACAGGACGCGTCCCCTTCGAAGCCCGCGACCAGCACCCCCAGGCCCTCATGGTCGGGTCCGTGAGCGGCCTCGGCGCCAAGACCCATCTGTCCGACCGCGATCACGGACCGGTGGCAAGGGTGCCGTACCTGAACCAGGAACTCCCCCGGTCGTGGGCGCGCGAGCAGGGTGATGAAGCCCTGCCGGAAGGACATCGTCGAGATCGGATGGGGGTCGACGGGAACGCCCGGCGTGAGCCCTCCCAGCCACCCGTCCAGCGCCTCGACGACCTCGGGCAACGCCAGGGCCCGCCGGACGACCGCGTGGGTCATCATCCCGAGTGCGCACACCACCGTGTGCTCGGCAAAGGACCGCGTGGGCCAGGCATCACAGGGACCGGGGGGCAGGGTCGACATCGAGGCTCCGAGGCGTGGGTCCCACTCCTCATAGTGAATTCGATTTTCAGTCTCAAGTCAAGGACCCGTCTCGCTGCGATCCAGGTCCTGGAGCACGGCCTGGACCCGCCCCGCCAAGGCCCCGGACACGTCCTCTGGCGCAACCCCCGCCACCGTGTGGAGCCGACGTCCGTCCGGGACCAGCGCGATCTGCCACCGGGCGGACCCACCTACACCGTGTCCGACGGCATCGATGGCGAGGACGGAGAGGACGGCACCAGCTGCTCCGTCACCGACAACCAAGACGGAACCGCCACGATCGCCTGCACCGACGGCACCTCCTACACCGTGTCCAACGGACAAGACGGGCAAGACGGGGGCTCGGGCGAGGAGGGCACCCGCGGATCGGATGCCGATCCCTGCACCGTCACCGGCCACGACGACGGCTCGTCGACCATCACCTGTCCGGACGGCACCTCCGTGCTCATCCCGGGCCCGGGCACCGTGGCGAGCCGTGGCTGCAGCCAGTCGGGCCACGCGCCGGGCGCCGCGCTCACCCTGATCGCGATGGGCCTGCTGCGGCGACGGCGTCGGTCCACGCGCGTCCGGTGACGTCCATCCGCGGATTTTCCTACCGAGACGGCACCGACCAGACCTAGACTCCGTCGAGCCATTCCAGGGAGTCTTCCGTGCGTTCCTTCCCCCGGCTGCTCCTCGTCGGTCTGCTCACGGCCGCCTGCGCCCCCCCCGAGACGCCCGAGGAGGAGACGCCCTGCTCCCAGCGCCCGGTGAGCATCGCCCTGGCCCTGTACGCCCCCAGCCTCGGCGACCTCGCCTACGCGGGCTGCCAAGGAGAGCTGCACTCGGAGTCCGGAGGAACACCCCGCGACCACGAGACCTTCACGTACAACGACGCCGGACAGCGGGTGTCGATGCGCACGTGGGACCCCTACTCCGAGCACTGGAACCGCATCACCTGGACGCTGGACGATCAAGGTCGGGTCGTGTCCTCCCAGACCGACCGGCGTTCGGACGGCAATATCGAGGGCGCCACGGAGTGGGACTACGATCCCGAGGCATCCTGCCAGGTCGTCGCGACGCGGGACTACTGGTTCGACACCAGCGAGGAGCCCACCGCCAACGAAGTCCTGACCTGGGAGGACGGTCTCCTGGTGGCGATCGATCGCTTCGTTCGAGGCCAGACCGAACCGGAGCGGTCCACCGTCCTGGACTACGACGGCGACACGCTCATCGGCATGTCGACCCAGGTCGCGAACGCGCCGGTGGAGCAGTTCACCTCGCTCGATCACGACGATCAAGGACGGGTCTCCTCGCTCACGTGGACCACCTCCGACGACCCCGACGGCTACTCCTACGTGTACACGTGGGACGCCGACGACCGCCTCGTCCACGAGCAGCGGATCTACAACATCAACGACCAGGTCTCCTACGATCGAACCTACACCCGAGACGACGGCCGTGAGGTCTCCTCGGTCTTGCAGGAGGACGGGCTGACGATCACGTACGACTGGACGTGGACCTGCGACGGGTAGCCTCCGGTCCCCTCACGACGCCGCCCTCGCCCACGGATCGCACGGCCAAACCCGCGCATTGATCGGACGCGAGGCCGAATCCGCGCCTTGTGGGCCTGGCCCGATCCCGGCTACGCTCCCGCTCCGGAGGTCGTGATGGGACGATGGTGGGGCGTCGCGGTCGTGCTGGCGGGGTGTGCCGCGCCCGACGCCCCGAACAACCCCAGCGCCGTGGGTCCCAACGAAGCGAATCCCGTCCTCGACCCGTCGGAGGTGGCCTGCGACCCCAGCGCCCCCGCGCCCCCCTCGGTCTCCCCGCGCATCGACCTCACCCCGGGGCGCTGGTCGCTCCCAGCCCACGCCCTCACCTGGTCCCTCGTCCTCGACCTCCGCGACGACCCCCTCGCGGTCGACCACGGCGTGCAGAGCAGCCAGCCGTCGGGGAGCGGCGCCTCTGCCCGCACCACGGTCTCGATCGACCCGGAGGTGTCGCTGTCGCTGTGCGCCGACGTGGCCCTGCAGTGGCCGGCTGAGTCCGGCGAGCTGGGTGCGATCGACCAGGTGCTCACGCCGCGAACAGACTGTGGAGCGGTCTCCCTCGCCACCGACGTAGGACTGCACACCGCGGTCGATGCCGCGATCGCCGGCGTCCCGGTGGTGGTCGACGTCGCCTCCTCCGTCCGGTCCTTCCGCGCGTCCGCCGCGATCGCAGCGGACTTCTGGTCCGCCGCCTCCGCCGCAGAGGTGGATCTCGACGGGCTCCCGTCCCAAGCCGACGACCTGTCGATCCAGCGCGCCCTCGGCGGCACCGCCACCCTGTCGCCCTCCTCCTCCGCGCGGTTCACCCCCACGGCCTGGGTGGGGTTCGCCCCCGCCTTCCGCGACGGAACCATCGAGACCCGGTTTGGCGGCTGGACCTACGCCTCGGGACCCGACGACTGGTCCCAGACGCTGCTCCCACCCCTGGCGCCCGACGCCGGCCACGGGCCCCTGCGCATCGACCACACCCTGCCACTCGAGATGACGATCGAGGTGTCCAACCAGGTGGACCTCGACCTCCACCTCACGGTGGCAGCCGCCGGCCACACCGCCGACCTCACCACCGGCTTCGTCGACGCGTCCTTCCGCACCTTCCCTCGACACACTGAGCGGGTCCGCCACGAGGGCCTCGCGCTCACCAGCGAGCTCGACATCCCACGGTTCGCCTTGGGCCGGAGCACGCCGCCGGCCGTGCATTTTCCCTGCACCCCGCCTGGCACGACGCATCGGTACGCCCTGTCCATCACCAACCCGGGCGACCTTCCGCTCGAGGTCGAGCCCAGCTGGGATGGGGACGGCGGCGTGTTCCACACCGATCCCGAGCCCCTCGTCGTGGCCCCCGGCGCCGAGGTCGGGATCCTCATCACCGCGACGCCGCCCCACAGTCGCGCCTACACCGCCGATCTCGTCCTCGTCACCAGCGACCCCTTCGCGCCCATCGTCCGCATTCCCGTGTCGATGGACGCGTGCTGCCGGTAGGCAGCGTACCTCCGCGCCCCGCCGCGTCGGACGCACGGGGCACACACAGGGGCTACTTGAGGACGATGACCTGCGACGACCACGCGCCCTGGCGACCATCGGCATCGGGACCGACTGCCGTCGTCAGGCCACCGTCTACGTGAGGGGCACCCTCGCAGGCTGAACGGGACCCGCCTACCCACCCTCTCGCTCGACTCTCCGGTTCGTTCGGCTCGCTCCGGAGCCCCCACGAACCCGCCAGGATCCTGGGCCCCGTCGGACCGCGGGAACCACACCACGGTACCCACGCCCACACCCGTCCGCGCACCTCAGGGACCCTCACACCCGTCGTCCACACCCCCACCCTCGGGCACCACCGCCGTCCCCGTCTCGCGCCAGGTCTGGAAGAAACAGCGGTATTGGTGCATCACGGCGTCGAGCTGGACGTAGATCGTGTGGGGGTCGCTGAAGCCGTCGCCCTCGTATTGGACCGCCACGCCAGTGTAGGGCGTGCCGTCCTCGGAGGTGAGGTTGTCGGCCACCGGGTAGGGCTCGACGCCGTCGAGGTCTGCGAGCGCCAGGGTGTCCTGCAGGGTGTCCCAGACCGCATCGCCGGCTTGCGTGTTGCCGGAGGCGAGCGTGATCGCGTCGAACACCGGCGGCGGGAAGTACGAGTCGCCCCGTCCGATCGGCTGGTAGATCGGTCGCACCGGATGGCCGGGCAGCGGACGGCGCGCCAGCCTCGGCGTGTAGGCCACCGGCTCGGCGGGCTCCCAGGCGGTCTGGGCCGTGTGCAGGACCGGATGCATCCAGGTCAGCGGGGAGTCCAAGCGCAGCAGTCCGCCCAGCAGCGGCTCCACCGCCCCCTCCCCGAGCAGGCTCGTGAGCAGGATGAACCGCGTCCAGTGGCCCCCGGCGCCCGTGGGGACCACGGCCTTGATCCGTGGCTCCACCGCCCCCACCATGTTCGTGTACATCCCCCCCATGCTCTGGCCCATCGCCACCACGGTGTCGGGGTCGAACGTCACGGCCTGCACCCCGTCGGGCAGCGTGAGGTTGGGACAGTCCTGGGCGACCAACGCGGGATCCATCCGCATCGCCAACAGCGCGTCCAGGTACAGGCGTTGCTCGATCACGCCCTGCCGGAAGGTGTCGCGGAACGCCGACAGGTTGAAGAAGTTCAGGTACTCGATCGCCGACGCCCCCGGCACCCGCTGCGGGTTGACCGGATGGGCGCTCCCCGCCCCGGCAAAACCGGCTTTCGCCAAGATCCACGCGGGTCCCTTGCCCACCATGGTGGTCCCACCCCGGGTTCGCGGCCCGCGGTCGACGAGCTGGGTCGCGATGCCGCCCGAGCCGTGGAAGTACATCGCCAGCGGAAAGCCCTGCGGGGGCATCGGCGCATCGGGGATCGTGAGGACGATCGGGATCTCGGGCCGACGCTGCGCCACGGGCACACCGCCCTCGAACACGAAGCGGCCCCCCGTGTCGTACGGCGGCTCGCCGTCCTGGAACTCGGGCACCTGTAGCCGGCCGTGGACCTCGCAGTAGCCAGGCGTCTCCACGGTCCGTCGGTATGCCCGAAGGTCAGTTAGTGTGGGGTCTTCCTGCGCCCGGACAACCTCTGTGAGCGCGTGCATGTCCGCCACCGCATCGCCGGTGGTGAAGGTCGTCCAGGCCGCGACGTCCTCTGGCGCGAGGCCGAGATCGGGCAGGACCTCCGCCAGGGGCTCGGCCTCGGCGCGCAGGGCCTCGCCGTCGTCTCCGCCCGGATCCCGCCCCTGCAGCGGCTGGAGCATCGACGCAGGCGAGCCCAGCGGACGGCCCGACGCGTCCCCGAACGCCCGCCCGACCACGTAGGCGTAGGTGGTGTCGGGGCGGAGCACCCACCCAGGCACAGGCGCCAGCGCGAGCATCGGCTCCGCGAGCCACGCATCGGGGGGCAGGGTGCGCGCGACCAGCGGGACGGTCTCCCCGCGCACCGGGCTGTCCGGATCGACATCGACCAGCCACGCGGTGGCGGCGTCGCCACGTGCAAGCAGGGTCTCCGCGTCAAAACCGGGCATCGGACCATCGAATGCGAACCACGCCACGCTCATCCGTGGGTAGCCTCGCAGCTCCGCAGCGGTCTCCGCCACCCCGAGCAGCAGCGGGATGTCCTCGACGCCTGGCAGGCCCAGCAGGGGCGGCCCCTCGCCCTCGAGGCGGAGGTCCGACGGGTAGGGGTAGGCGAAGAACCCCAGCCCCCCCGCACGCGCAGCCGCCAGGTCCGTCCGCACCGACGTGCCCTCGATCACGTCGATCGGTGGCGCGCAAGCTGCCGTGAACAGGACGATCAAACCGACGAATGCGCTGCCCGATCGGGACAGACGCCTCCGGGGGCCGTGGGCGGGCATGGGGACTCCGGGCTGCGGTCGGACACCCTACCGCATCCGGTCGGACCCGATCAGACCCGGGTTGCAACCCACAGTTTCCACACCTTGGAGGTCAGTTTGAACAGTCGTAGACGTATTCACAGGCGTC
>JAUHWK010000208.1 GCA_030424555.1 bacterium
GGCGTACCACCTGCGAAACACGGCCGACCGCCCGGCGTCTTGAGCGTCGGTCCGAGGTCGGGAGTCTGGGAGCAGGCGGGAGGTGTGGTGCTCCCTGGCCGGGGGAGCCGGTCCTGTTTGTGGGGGGGCGTAGGTCTGGACCACCCATGCCGTGGGCGTTGGTTGTCCGGTGGCTACGGGTACATCGTGTCGAGGTCCGCCCTAAGGGCTGCTTCAATGGCCTCCACTGGACGACGGTAGGATTCGAAGGGGTTGTCTCGCGCTCGCATCGCCTCCAGTTCGCCTTCCATGCGTTGCAGGACGGCCAGCGTGCGATGAAATCCGCACGCCTCAAGGCGATCGTAGTGATACGGGTGGTACTGGTACCGCTTTTTGTCCAGCAGGATGTGTTGCTGTTTTACACGCACAGTCACGGGACGCGTGGCGATTGGACAGAACTCTGTTCGGCTAGGATGGGCGTTGATGTAGTATTCGGCAGCGGACTGCATTCTCACGGAACGGCGTCGGTTCTCCTCCGCCAAACGAAAGAGCGCGGGGAGGTCCGCGGCCCTCGCTTCGGAGACCGCCTCCTCCCACGTTCCAACGGCAACGTCCCACTTCGATTGGACCAGCCGATCCGCCAGGCGCCGGTCTTCACACGACGCAAGCCCACCCAGTCCCTCGACGCACCACCCCAATTCTGTCAGCTTCGCCAGCGCGATGGCGTTGGCGCGGTGACCGAGCTGGATGAGGCCGAGGACGGTGTTCTCAAGGGTGACCTGCTTTGGAAGAAAAGTATTGTACGCAGACTGGACTTCGGCATTCGCTGTGTCGACGGCTTCCATGGCTTGCTGGAACTGCGTGACGGTCGCAGACTCGGAGAGTGCGTCTACTTTTTCCTGCAGCTTCGTGACCGCGACACGAAGTCCCTCATCCGCACGGGAGGGATCCCGTTCCTTGGGGCGGTCCTGTCCCGGTGTACTGGGGCGGTCCTGTCCCGGTGCCAGTCCAGAGCCGAGTTCTCCGGCCATACGGCCAAGCTGATCCATGATGGCTGCTGACGAGGCTCCCTGAACGACGCTGGCGGCACGAACGGAACCACTCGACACGTCTCGAACTTCGGCAGAGAGGATGAGGCCGCCTCCCAGCGTCTGAAGAATCGATACCAAAGCGAGGTTGGCGTCGGCGGCGCGCGCCTGCTTGGCGACACACGTGGTGTCCAATGCGCAGTAGGTTTCGCTGGAACCTGTGGACTTGTCGGCTGATGCGGTCGGCGGGTTGACCACCTCCAGCGACGAGCCAACGGATTGGACCACTCCCGTTCGAAGCACGCGTGACAGGAGTGCGAGTTCGCTCTCGGGCGCGTCGCCAACCACGTCGAACACCAGGACGCGCTCACCAGCATTCGCGACCTGAACACTTAGAAGTATCTGGATCGCCAGAAACATGGTTCGCATCGTGTTCCTCCGAAGCGATGGCGCGTGTCGTGGCCACGTATGGAATCAGGGATGTCACACAGGTAGTCGTTTCGGCTCGGCATGAGACCGAGCCGTCTTGGCGTGTACGATAAACCGTTCGACATCGCCGCACCCACGGAGGGGGTCGATCCGCGTGGTGGTCCCTCAGGTTGGCAAGGGATGGCTGGGGCGGCAGGATTCGAACCTGCAACTCCCGGTACCAAAAACCGGTGCTCTGCCAATTGAACTACGCCCCAACGCCGCGGCGTCTATCGGTGGTGGACCGGGGGGGCAACGGGGCTGCCCAGCGGCGCCTGGAGGGGGACCACCTGATCGCCGCGCCGGACGGCGAAGGGGGCCTCGGCCGTGTGGCCGTCCGCGGCCCGTCGCGTCGCGTGCTCGAACCGGACGGCGGTGACGGCGCGGGATCCGTCGGCGGCTGCGGGGCCCTCGAGGTGCAGGTGCAGGCGCGGGGTGGGGGTGCTCCCCGAGGCCCCGCATCGCCCAAGGACGTCGCCGGCCGCCACGGTGGTCCCGACGGCCAGCTCGGGCGCTGTCTCGGCGAGATGCCCGAGCACCACGGTGTAGCCATCGAGCAGATCGATCGCGACGTGCCGGCCGAGGGCGGGGTCGTCGCCGAGGCGTTGGATCGTGCCCGTTGCGGGGGCGAGCACGGGGGCGCCGGGGCAGCGGGCTGCAGCCTCCGTCGGGTCGTCCACGATCAAGTCCACCGCGAGGGGCCAGGGGCTGAACGCGTGCCGGTTCGTGAGCGGCGACAGGCCGCCGTCGATCACGAGGGCCGGGTGGGAGAAGGGCAACCGCAGGGCGGGACCCGAGGCGTCGTCGCCGGGGCGCGCGTTGGCCTGCTGGCCGTCCCACCCTGCCCACACCGCCGCCAGTGCCAGCCCGATCGCCAGCTCGCGGTGGGCGCCCACCACAGGCACCAGGTCCAGCACCGCGCGCACGATGCCGCAGGCCGCTACCAGGCCGGCAAGCCAGGGAGAGACACCGTGTCCGGGCACGATCGCGATCCATGCGGCGCCGGTCAGCACCAGCCACGACGCCGCACGCGCGAGCCGCTCCAGGTGGGGCATGGGGTCGTCGACCGTGAGCCAGGCTGTCGCCTCGATCCGGCCCGCCCGGGCTTGGCGCAAGCGCGTCACGATGCCGTGGAGTGCTGCCACCACCAGACAGAACCCGAGCAGCGGGCCCACCATCCCCGAGGCGCGCACCACCGCGTAGACCGTGATCGGGAGCAGCCAGGCGGCCGCGGCGCGGGCGAGGCGTTGCGTGTCGACGGGTTCCTCGACCACCGGGTGGTCCATGGATCGCTCCGGGCATGGCGTGGGCAACCGCGATAGCGCTGCGGCCCCCGACGGGGCACGCACAGGAGGCGAGGGAATGTACGGCGAGCTGACCCTGTTCACCGGAACCGCCAACCCCGACCTGGCGCAGCGCATCGCGGACCACCTCGGGCAGCCGCTCGGAGAGGCCCAGGTCGGCCGCTTCAGCGATGGCGAGATCCGGGTGGAGATCCACCAGAACGTGCGCGGCCGGGACGTGTTCCTGATCCAGCCCACCTGCTCGCCGACCAACGACAGCTTGATGGAGCTGCTGATCATGGTCGACGCGTGCAAGCGCAGCTCGGCTGGTCGGATCACCGCGGTCATTCCGTACTTCGGCTACGCCCGGCAGGACCGCAAGGTCGAGCCCCGGGCGCCGATCACCGCCAAGCTGGTCGCGGATCTGCTCACCGCAGCCGGCGTCGACCGCGTGCTCACGATGGACCTGCACGCGGGCCAGATCCAGGGCTTCTTCGACATCCCGGTCGACAACCTGTACGCCCAGCCCGTGCTGTTCCGGTACCTGGAGCAGGCGCTGCAGGCAGAAGACGCTGTCATCGTCAGCCCCGACGCCGGCGGCGTGGAGCGCGCCCGCAGCTACGCCAAGCACCTCGACCGCCCGATCGCGATCATCGACAAGCGACGCAGCAAGCCCAACGAGGCGGCGGTGATGCACATCGTGGGCGACGTGAAGGGCAAGCTCGCGGTCGTGATCGACGACATGATCGACACCGCCGGCACGCTCACCAAGGGCGGGGGCGCGGTGGTCGACAACGGTGCCCACAAGGTGATGGCGGTCGCGACGCACCCGGTGCTCTCGGGCCCCGCGGTGGATCGCATCGCCTCCAGCCAGTTCGAGAAGGTGGTCGTCACCGACACCATCCCGCTGTCGGCCGCGGCCGCTGCGGAGCCCCGCATCGAGGTCGTGAGCGTGGCGCCCCTGTTCGCGAACGCGATCCGGGCGATCCACCTCAACGACTCGATCTCGCGGCTGTTCCTGGGCCGCCCCAGCTGAGCGCGTCGAGGCCTCCCGGAGAGGCAGTGGGGCTGAACGGTGGACACGCCACCACTGTCCCGTTACATGCGCGGGCCGCCGAACCACGCTGTGGCTCGGCTACCCGGTAACGAAGTTTCCGGCGCCATCCCGGCCGCTCGTCGGTCCGCTTGCCCATGGGATGTGCGGTGCCTGGTCACCGCCCGTGGTCCGAGCGCACTCGACGGACCGGCAGGCGAGGCCAGGAGGACACCATGAGCACGACGCTGGCTGCTGAGGCCCGCACCGACACAGGCAAGGGCGTTGCGCGCAAGCTGCGCGCGGCGGGACAGATCCCTGGGGTCATCTACCGGGCCGGTGAGGACGCGAAGCCCATCGCGTTCGATCCGATCCGTCTCCTCGAGATCTTCCGCAAGACGCGCAACGCGAACACGATCATCGACGTCGATCTCGACGGCGGGAGCGTGCGCACCATCGTCAAGGAGGCGCAGCGGCACCCCGTGAGCCGTGATCTCCTCCACGTCGACTTCTACGAGGTCGCCGATGGCGAGGCCCTCGAGGTGATGGTGCCCATCCGTGCGGTCGGCCGTCCGGTCGGTGCCCAGCGTGGTGGCCGCCTGCAGATCATCCGCCGCGAGGTCAAGGTGCGCTGCACCTGGGACAAGATCCCCGAGACGGTCGATGTCGACGTCAGCCCCCTCGACGTCGGCGGGATCATCCTCGCGTCCGAGATCACCCCGCCCGACGGCGTGGCCCTGATCTACAAGCAGGACTTCAACGTCCTCACCCTCGTCGCCCGCCGCGGCGCGAAGAAGTGAGCCGATCGTGAAGCTCGTCGCCGGCCTCGGCAACCCCGGTCCCCAGTACGTGGACACCCGACACAACGTCGGGTTCCTCGTGGTGGATCGGCTTGCCCGGCGGGCGGCGGCCGCGATCGACAGCGAGTCCCACGGCGCACGGGTCGGCAAGGCCCGGGTCGCAGGGGATTCGGTCCTGCTGGTCAAGCCCTGGACCTACATGAACCGCTCCGGCGGTCCGGTGCAGTCGCTCGCCGCCTACTACAAGGCCGATCCGGCCGATGTGGTGGTGGTGCACGACGACCTGGACCTCCCGTTCGGCACCGTGCGGGTCAAGAAGGGTGGGGGACACGGCGGCCACAACGGCCTGCGTGACCTCAACAAGCACCTCGGCGCCGACTACGTCCGCGTCCGGTGTGGTCTGGGCCGCCCCCCCAAGGGGTGGGATCCGGCCAACTACGTCCTCGGGCGCTGGTCGTCCGAGGAAGCCGTCCACCTCGAAGAGGTGGTCGACACCGCGGCCGATGCCGTGGAGTCCGTGCTGGCCCATGGGCCGGACACGACCATGAACCGCTTCAATGTCCGCGACCCTGAGGTTGCGGCACCGTCCACCGGGGATGCCTCCGCGTCCGCCGGTTCCTGAACCCTCCGCGGGAGCCCCCGCGCTCTCCGAACGTCCGTGTGGAGGACCTGTGTTCCACGAGTACGAGAACGTCTTCATCATCCGCCCCGACCTCGACGATGCCGAGGTGGAGGCCACCGCGTCCAAGCTCGAGGACGCCGTGCGCGAGCTCGGCGGCCACATCCTGGATCGCGACGACTGGGGCAAGCGCAAGCTGGCGTACAGCATCGCCCGCTACACGCGTGGTCACTACGTCCTGCTGTCCCTCATCCTGGCCCCGACCGAGGTCAAGGAAGTCGAGCGGCGCATGCGCCTGGACGACCGCATCATCCGGTTCGGCATGTTCAAGCAGACCGACGATGTCGACGTGGAGTCGCTCCTCGCCGAGGCCGCCGAGCGTCGCAAGACCGCCGCGGCCCGTCGTGCCGCCGAGGCCGCTGAGGCCACCGACGACGACGACGACAACGCCGACGACTGATCCCGCCCCCTTCGCATCCGGCGGCGCGTCCCCCTGAGCGGGTGGAGCGGCTGCCGAACCAGGAGAATTCCCATGCTCGTCATCCTCAAGAAGGAAGTGCCGAACCTCGGCGAGGCCGGCGACGTCGTCCGCGTCAAGGCGGGCTACGGCCGCAACTTCCTGATCCCCCAGGGTCTCGCGATCCCCGCCAACGAGCGCAATGTCAACGAGCTCGACCACCAGAAGCGCATGGCCGATGCCATCCGCCGCAAGGAGATCGAGGGCGCCAAGGCCATCGCCGACCAGATCTCCGAGACCTCCATCACGCTGCGCCGCGAGGCCGGTGAGGAGGACAAGCTGTTCGGGTCCGTCACCAACCGCGACATCGCCGAGGCCCTGGCCGAGCGCGAGATCACGGTCGACAAGCGCACCATCCAGCTCGAGGAGCCGATCCGCACCACGGGTCTGTTCCCGGTCAAGATCCGCCTGCACCGCGAGGTCGAGGCCGAGCTGCGCGTGTTCGTCGTCCGCGCGTGATCCCCTTCGCGCCCAGGCCTTCCGGTGAGGAGGGTCCCTGGGCGCGTGGTGTGTCCAGGCCGGGCTCGGTGACGGGCGCGCTCCCCGACGCTATCGGTCGGGGTGTCGAGGACGCCTGGGAGGGCTGTTCGTGGACAAGCCACTTCCGCAGTCCCACGAAGCCGAACGGGCGTTGCTCGGCGGCCTGATTCGCGACCCGGACGAGATCGACGGGGTGCGGGCGGGCTTGCGGCCGGTGGACTTCCACCGACCCGACCACCAGGCGCTGTACTCGCTGCTGCTCACGATGCGCGATGCGTCGGAGCCCATCGAGATGACCAGCGTGGTCGAGCGGGTCCTGCGCGGGGGGCGTGAGGACGAGTTCGGCGGCCTCGACTACGTCATGCGGCTGCCGGCCGAGGCGCCGTCCACCACCAACCTCGGTCACTACGCCGAGGTCGTCCGCACCAAGGCGCTGTCGCGGCGCTTCCTCACCACGCTCCGCGAGCTCACCGAGGAGGCCCACGCCGAGTCCGAGGACGCGTTCCTCCTGGTGGATCGCGCGTCCAGCAAGCTGATGGAGCTGGTCGACGGCGAGGAGAGCCGGGACTGGCAGCAGGTCAGCACGGTCGTCGACGAGGAGATGAACCGGATCAACGACATCTGGCGGCGCAGCGAAGAGCTGAGCGGGGTGTCGACGGGGTTCACGGGCCTCGATGGGCTGCTGGCGGGCCTGCATCCCGAGACGCTGGTCGTGCTCGCCGCGCGACCGGGCATGGGCAAGACGGCCCTCGTGCTCAACATGGCGGTCTCGGTGGCCCGCCAGGGCAAGAGCGTGGGCATCTTCTCGCTGGAGATGGGCCGGCAGGAGCTGGTCTCGCGCCTGCTCAGCAACCTGGGCAGCGTGGACGGCAAGCGCCTGCGCAACGGGCAGCTCGGCGATGCGGACTGGGACGCGCTCGGGAAGGGGGCGGAG
>JAUHWK010000209.1 GCA_030424555.1 bacterium
GGGGCCGGAGGAGACCTCGGCCCCGCCCTCGAGTTCATCCGCGACGTGCGGCCCAACATTCGCTGGGTCGACGCCGTGCTGCGGGGCTTCACGCTGCTCGACATCACCGAGGACCGCGTGCTCGCGGAGTGGTGGCATTTCGAGGACGGGGTCACCGAGCAGGAGACCTACGCGCCCCCCTTCCTCGGCAAGACGTTCCGCGTGGACCACGGGGTCCCGCACTGGGTGGAGACCGACGAGGCCATCGCGGTGGAGGGGCAGGCGTAGAGAGAGGCCGCCGCCACGCCGTCAGTCGGCCCCCGCGCCGAGGGTCGACGCCGCGCGGAGGACGGCCCGACGCGCCCCTCACCCATCGCTCTCCACCACGACCTGGCGCACGCTTCGGATCGCGGTCGGGTCGCCCGCGAGCTCTGCCGCCCGCCCGACCAGCGCCTCGATCGCCGACGCGGGGAGCGGGCGGTCCAGGATGGACAGGTCGTACGCGATGCCGTTGGGGAAGTCCTGCTGTGCCGACGCCAGGGTGCTCGCTTCGCACTCGTAGATCGCGTCCGCGACGGCCTTCTTGGTGCCGCGCGACGTGCTGTGCACCACGCTGAGGACGGCCTGCCCGGCGCTGACCGCCGGCGACTGGAGGGTGGCGCGGGGGGAGAACACGCAGTCGCGCATGCGCCCGAGCCGGGAGTAGCCGCCGATCGTGCGCGCGACGCGGGCCGCGATGCGGGGCTGGGCCTCGTTCGTGGCCGCCCCGATGTGGGGGGTACACACGACCCGCGGCTCGTCGGCGTACGGGTTGGTCCAAGACTCTCCCGGGCGGGGCTCGTCCGGGTACACGTCGACCGCCGCAAACCGGATCGCGCGGTCGGCGATCGCGGCCCGCAGGGCGTCGGGGGTGTGGAGGTTGCCGCGCGCGAGGTTGAGGAACAGACGCGGGCTGTCCTCCCGCTCGGAGCCGAGCAGGTGCAGGACCTCGTTGAGCATCCCCTCGTTGTCCCGCCCCCAGGCGTCGCGCGCGCTGGTGTGGACCGTGACGAGGTCGCTGGTGGCCATCAGCGTGGCGAGGTCCGCGACCGGCGTCCAGCCCATCTCCTGCCCCACCTCGACCGCCACAGGGCGGGTGTCGTGGAAGGCGATCTCGCAGCCCAGCGCCTCGAGCGCACGGGCCACCTGGCGTCCGATGTTGCCCAGCCCGACGATGCCCACCCGCTTGCCGGCGATCTCGAACCGGCCGCGGTTGGTCTTCTCCCACCGGTTGGCGTGGGCGCTGACGTTGGTCTCGTACAGGCGCCGCGCCAGCGCGATCGCGTGGCCCACCGCCAGCTCGACCACGCTGCGGGCGTTGCTGACCGGATCGTTGAACACGAGCACGCCGTGCTGGGCCGCCGCCTCCTTGTCGACGCTGTCGTCGCCGATGCAGCACAGCTGGACCGCGTGCAGGCTCGGACAGGCCGCGAGCACCTCGGCCGTGACCGGGACCCGGCTGCGCTTGAACAGGACGTGAGCCTCCTCGCGGCGGATCGCGTCGATCAGGGTGGCGCTGTCGAGCACCTCGTCGACCCGTGCGGTGGTCATGCCCCAGGGCGCGAGGTGGGACTCGAGCGAGGAGTGCGGGGACTCGACGACCAGACCACGGGTGAGCGGCGACAACAGGATGCGGGCCACGGGCGCTCCAGCGCAGGCGGGCCCGGTCGGTAACCCGCGTCTGCCTCGCCGTTCAGGCCCCGATCAGTGCCCGCCGTGCGTGCAGGACGCCGCACCGTGCCGGTTGGAGATGGTCATCGACTGCCCGCTCTGCTCGGCCGCCGGGATCATCCAGGACGGGATGCCGGGCGGGGTCCACTCTCCCCCGTCCACGTTGACCCAGATCGGGTTGGTGAGCGCGTACGGCAGCACCGGGTACTCCTTGGGGAACAGCAGCGGCTCCCCCAGCAAGCTGCCGACGATGTCGATCACGCCCAGCGCCTCGCTGACGACCTCCTCGAGCGGGAGGTACGGGATCTCCACCTCGGTGAACACCGGGGCGAGGGTCTGGTCGCCCGTGGCGATGGCGACGTACCAGCTGTCCCGATCGGGCGTGTGGGTCACGGTCTCGCGGAACCGCAGCACGGCGGGACCCCCGGGCTCGACCACGAACTCCCGGATCAGCGTGCCGTTCTCGTACAGCTCGACGCGGTCCACATCGACCCACGTCGGCGCCTGCACCTCGATCTCGATCTCGATCGCGCCGTCGGCCTCGATCTCGCTGCCGATGTCCGCCCCGTCGATCCACATCCGCAGGAACGGACCGTAGCTGGCGACGACCCGGTGCTCCTTGACCGCGTCCGCGACCGCCTGGGCCTCCAGGAACTGCGGATCGTCGATCCCGGTGAGGACGTAGTTGCGCGGGCAGCCGGCCTCGGTGCTGGTGGTGCCGTGGGTGTCGGAGTTGCCGAGCGCCGTGATGCGGTAGCCGAGGTTGAGCGTGGTGAACCAGTCGTCCACGCCGCCTTCGACGTCGGCGTTCAGGCGGTACACGCCATCGCTCAGGTCCTGCTGCTCCTGCATCGTCCGCGTGATCCAGTCGTACACGTCGGTGCCGTCGCCCACGTTGAACCCATCGAGCTCGGGCTTGGTGGGGGTGCGGTGCAGGTCGATGCGCTTGGAGGTGAACAGCTCCAGGCCGTCGAAGTCCA
Organism: bacterium; assembly: GCA_030424555.1. Classification (GTDB taxonomy): domain Bacteria; phylum Myxococcota_A; class UBA796; order UBA796; genus JAUHWK01. Next base: position 2,670 of record JAUHWK010000209.1, read on the forward strand.
GGGTGGCGTTGCCAGGGTCGAGCAGCGGGTTGGCCGCGCCGAGCAGCGACGGGGACCACTCCGGTGCCCCGGGCGCCCCGGAGAACGTGTCGAACCCGAACTGGTCGAAGTACCCGAGGATGCCGTCGCGCGGGTGGGCGACGAACACCATCGGGTCGAACCCATCGCGCGCCCCCTCGGCCCGCAGGTTGGTGATGATCTCCGACGGAGTCAGGCCGGTCCAGTTCATCGCCCCACCGGCGTCCTCGAGCCAGTGGACCCGCATCGGGAAGCCGAGGAAGTGCCCGATCTCCACGGTGGTGGTCTCCACCCCGACCGCGCTGCGCACCCACGGCGACAGCCGCATCTCCTCGATGATCGGCTGGAAGTCCGTGTAGACGTCGTGGTCGTTGCTGGTGAAGAACTCGACGCCCTCGGTGACCATCGTCCGCACGCGCGTGGGCAGGGTGACGCCGGAGTCGTGGCTGGGCGCGGAGTGGACGTGGAAGTCCGCGCTGATCCACCCATCGGACTCCAGTGCGCGCCGGACCATGAACTCGATCTGGTGCGCGGAGTTGCCCGTGACCTCGAACACCGGGCTCACGTCGAGCTCGTACTCCAGGCCGCGGCTGGCGACGGCGTAGTAGTTGCCCGGCGGGAGCAGGACCTCCCCCTCTCCGTACTCGGCGAACACGACCCACTCCGGGCTGCCCGCGATGTAGGGGTCGCCGAGCGCCGGCTGGCGGTTGCTGGTCTCGTGCGACGGCCGCTCCTGGAAGATCGTGAGCTTGGCCGGCACGCGCTGGCCGGTCTCGTCGCGGATGTCGAACTGCACGGAGCCAGGACGGGGCGACTCCAGCAGCACCGACGTGGTCTCGCCCTCGGTGATGGTGATCGGGAGGCGAGCGCTGTCCGGACGGCCCTGGCGGTGGACCAGCAGCTCCCAGTCGCCCACCGGCAGGTTGCCCCCGAACGAGCCGTCGTGGACGGTGTCGTCGGGGCGGACATCGGTGCGCCACTGGGCCCACGGGTACGGGGCACCCACCTCGTAGGCGAACACGTCCATCGCGGGCATCGGCTCGGCGGTCCCCTGCTCCAGGACCACGCCCTCGAGACGCCCGTGGGGGATGTCGCGCAGGGTGATGTAGTGGTCGAGAATAGAGCCGACGTCGCCGTGGCCCACCACGAACGTGCGCTCGTAGGTGAACGCCTCCTCGGGGTTGAACCGCGGCAGGCCCGGGTTGGTGCGCGCACGGATCCCGGAGACGATCGCGGTCTGAGACGCGGTGAACAGCGGGATGAAGGCGTCGCCCTGGGACGGGACCAGGCCGTAGCTGATGCCGTCGGCCACGCCCGCGACGAACGGGAACTGGTAGGGGTTGGTGAAGCTGTTGCGGTTCTCCAGGAAGCCCCGGTACACCGCGCCGTCCTCGTCGAACCCGATCCCGGGCGCGAACACGTCGAGGTTGCCGCCCGCGAGGAAGAAGTCCCCCATCGCGATGCCGTCGGTGAGGCCTGCGGCGATCACGTCGAGATCGGCCGTGGGGTACGTGACGGGGATCCCGTCGACCACGGGCTCGGGCGTCTCCTGGAAGGTGACGGTGGTGCGGATGTCGACCCAGGGCTCACCGGGCCGGACGATGTAGTCGGTGGTGGTCCACATGTCGGGCATGCCGACAAGGCCCCACAGCAGGTCGAGCAGGCTCAGGAACGGCGCCCCGGTGCCCGTGACCCGCACGATCGCCTCGCCGTCAGAGCCATCCGACACCACGGTGACGTGCTCGGGCTGATCGGCCAGCGGCACGTTCATGCTCACCAGCGGGAACATCTCGTTGAACTGGTCGCGCCCGTTGCCGCCGTTGAGGTTGGCGTCCTGCCAGTTGAGATCGGCGTCGACCAGGCTGCCACCGTACAGTCCAGGGCCCGCGGAGTTGCGTCCCCCGAGGATGGCGAAGCGCGCCTTGTCGTTCTCCAGCAGGAAGTCTCCGGGACGGGCCGCCGACATGGGCCCGCCGATCACCTCGTCCAGCCCCTCGATCTGGACCGCGCGGGCGTACGGGCCATCCGGCACCTCGCGGTCGCATCCGCCCAACAACCCGGCGGCGGGCACCAGCAGGGCCGCGAGACGCACCACCCGGGAGACCGCCTGCACGGAGGGGGTCTGGTCGCCGGGACCGCGGTGGGGAGGGACAGAGGGACGGGCGCAAATCGAGGTCATGGCATATCCTGGCGCCGCTTTGGACCCTCACCCGAAGAGTACACGATGCGTGGATCCCTGCACGGCGGCGCCGCCCCCCTAGCATGTCTGGCCCTCCTCCTCCCGGCCCATTCGCTGGCCCAGGACGCGGACGCCCCGGCCCCGGCCCCTGTCGACGAGCCCGTCGAGACCGAAGAGTCCGCGGTCGAGGCAGAGGATGACGCGCCGGCACCCGCTGCCGCGCCGGAGGCAGAGACCCCCGCGCCCGAGGCGGCCCCCGCCCCGGAGCCCGTCGCCGACGACGCGCACGATCACCACCACGACCCCGAAGAGGGCCACGTCGTGGCGTTCGACCCGGCCCTCGCCGCCACGCCCCAAGCGCCCGGCGCCAAGGAGAAGCCCCACCAGCCGGTGCCGTGGCTCACCCCCAACGCCCAGATCCAGACTTGGTTCACGGCGTGGGATCAGGATGAAGACGTCCAGGCCGATCCCGGCGGCTACGGCGATCCGGAGCACGACCTCGGGTTCAACATCCCGCGCGCCCGCCTCGGCATGTCCGGCGGCTGGAAGGTCGTCGACTTCGCCGTGCGCTTCGGCACCACCCGCCCGTACGACGCCGTGTCCAACGACCCCTCCACCTCGGTGCAGCTGGTCGATGCCTGGGCCCGCGTCTCCGCGCCCAGCAAGGGCGGCGTCACCCGCTTCATGGTCGGCCAGATCCCGATCGCGTACAGCCGCGAGTCGATGATGTCGTCCAACGACCTCGTGTTCCAGGAGCGCGCGGTCAGCACCAACTGGCTCGCTCCCGTGCGCGACCTCGGCGCGGCGCTGTCGCACAACTGGAAGTGGATCGGCGTCACGGCCGGTGTGTACAACGGCGGCGGCAGCCTGTTCGGCGACGACGACCCCGGCGTGCAGTTCGTGGGCCGCCTCGACATCACCGCCGGCGGCGATGGCTTCCGCACCAACGACGAGCGCGACACCATCGCGTTCGGTGTCGGCTACCTCTACAACAAGCGCCTCACGACGCAGGAACAGCGGGTCAACGTCGACCTGCTCGGCCGCATCAAGGGCATCACCCTGCTGATCGAGGGTGGCATGGGCTTCGTCTCGCCCGACGAGGACCCCACCGTCCTGCCGCCGGACGTGCCCGAGACCACCCGGCGCCTCGGCGGCATGGCCCAGCTGTCGTACTACAAGGAGACGAAGATCGGCGCGATCGAGCCGGCCGTCCGCTTCAGCTACTTCGACGACGCCACCCACCTCAAGGACAACGGCGACGTCGGCATCCTGCACGCCGGCCTGAACTGGCGCGAGCCCCTGCCCTTCGTGGACGTCGGCGCGGCCTACATCCACCGCGAGGAGTTCCAGGGCCGCAGCACCCAGAACGACTCCGTGCGGGTGTTCTTCGGCCTGCGCTACCCGAGCCGCCGCTTCAAGCCGCTCGACCTCGTCGGCCTGTTCCGCAAGGCGGGCACCAAGCCCCTGGCCGCCCCGGCGTCCGAGGGCTGATCGCCCCCCACGGCGGTCGACCTTCGGCGTACGCATCGGCACGACATCGCGCCGGTGCCGCCGGCATGGGGCGACGCCGCCATCGTGCGCGATGAACCCGAGCGCCGAGGGGGCCGCGGATCCTCTTGGGTGAGGCCCACGCTCGCCCTGGGGGAGGCCCCCGCTCAGTCTGGGGTGGTGACCGCGATCAGCTTGGGCTGACGGGCGGATCCGTACGTCACGCCCTTGCTCGACAGGTAGTACTCGATGCCGGGGGCGAACTCCGGCCGCACGTCGACCGTGTAGCTCTTGGCCCCCATGAACGTGGCCATGTTCGCCGTGAACCAGTTGGACCCGCCCTTGGGGCGGTAGTGCAGGATCACCACCGCATCCATGTCCTCGACCTCGGCGCGAATCGGCACCTTGCCCCCGAGGTTGGCGCGGGAAATCGCAGACACCTTGTAGATCTTCTGGGCCACGACCGGGGCGGGGGCCGGCTTGGGGGCCGGGGCGGGCGCTGGAGCCGGCGTGGCGCTGCCACTGGACGAAGGCGCGGGATCCTTGGCTGCGGGCGCGGGCTTCGGCGCCGGACGCTTGGCGGGCGCGGGGGCGCTCGCCTTGGCCGCAGGTGTGGGTGTGGGTGTGGGGGCAGGTGCCTCGTCGGGGGTCTGCGCTGCCGGCGGCTCGACGGGGTCGGGTGCCGCCACCGGCACCGGCGCGGTCGGCAGCTCGGTGGCCGTGGTGCCCTGCTGGTTGTTGAGGGCGACGAAGCCGAGCATGGCCACCGCGAACAGCGCG
>JAUHWK010000210.1 GCA_030424555.1 bacterium
CCACAACCACCGCCCCCGGCCACGGAACACCACGACATGCCAGTCACGCTCGATCTCGTGGGTCAGGTCACGACCATGCAGGGTGCCCTGGTGGACGCGCTTCGGACCGAACCCGGTCGTCCACGCGGTCGTGTCAGCGACATGGCCTCCAGTGCCGGGCACGCGGACGTGGACGGCAGGACCTGGCTCTGGGCCCGGCGAGGGTCGGGCATCGCGTTCCATTGCCCGGAGACGCACCAGGACGTTGACATCCCGGTCCGTCCGGCCGATCCGACCCTGGTGGACGCGCACAGACTCCAGGCGAACTCTGTGTCGTCGACTTCCGCGCCGCGCTGGGACCGGGGTCGTTGTTTCGGCCTGCACACCTACACCCACGACCCAAGTGGCCGATCGTGGTGTTCGGCGCGCGTGCCGGTGGGTGGATCGAGTTCCAACTCGGACCCTTCCGGAACGATCACTGGAAGAAGGACTCGCTCTACCTGGACGCGATCGGGTCTGGTGTGGTCGGGCGAGCACTTGCCGCCGCCATGGGTTCGTTCGACGCGTTCCAGTTCTACGAGGACCTCCCCACCAGGACTGTCACTCGCATCATCGAGTCGTTGACGGAGCACGCCGAGGCCGCCCGGACAGGCGACCACGACCCGAGGACCGGAGAAGGAAACGGCGGCGCCGTGTTCGGCGACATGGACGTAGCCCTCGCGCGGCGGCTGGTCGCCGACACCGCAGACGGCATCGCTGAATGGCTCTCCCGCGCGCTCGCTCGTCACCCCACGCTGTCCATCCTCGGAGCCTGACGCGACGAACCCGCACCTCCGCGCCGCCGTATACCGGAAATCGATCGCCAGGGACCTGGTCCACCCGGCGACGGCACTTGCCTGGGCGGACCAAGTCATCACCGACACCGAGGCTCCGCCCCTCGCGTTGTTCGACGTCTCCACCGCCCGCAACAACGTGCCTGCGATGATCACAGCGCTCCACGAGTACGGCGATGAGCACCCGATGCGCCACGTGGCTCCACTCGTGCTCCGCGATCTGCTCACCGCAGTCGATTCCGGCGCCATGCAGTCCCGGCACGCCACCGCGGCACTCAACGGGCTCGCGTGCGAGGGGTTCGTCGTTTGCCCCGAGGACGCCTACGACATGCATTGGTTCGACCAGGCCAACGACCTCGCTGCGGATGGGCTGCTCGACCTCGACCCTGAGGAGCACGAGCGCCGCTTCATTTCGTTTCTCCGCCGCCTCGGCGGTGCCTGACCCGGCGGGACCAGCCGGTCGTCAACGCATCGGTGTCGTGGGCACCGCGGCCACTGGGCGTCCGAGCTGTTTGGCAAGCGCAACGAGCACCCGTCTCGGACCGCGAACCTTGCCCTCTGTCCAGTTGTCCCACTCGAAGACGAGCGTCGTCCTGTCTCGACGCACGTCGACGGTACATCCTCGCCGAGGCCCCCTTCCGCGCGTGACCGTCCCCGACGATCCTCCCGTACATGGAGGCCCAGATGTCCGACACCGCGTCGACCCTCACCGCACTGCTCGACCAGAACAAGCCCGCATGCCGCAGTGTCGGCTACGCGGCGCCCATCCGGCAGCGGGTTGGCGTGTGGGCCGCCGAGCAGCGTGCTCTCGGCAGATCCTGGAGCGACATCGCCGACCAACTACCCATCGCCACCACCACGGTGATCGGGTGGACACGCCTCGCTGCCGAAGCCACCTTCGTCCCTGTGGTGGTCGCCGGGCACCAGGGAGCCTCCCACGCGACGACGGGTCCCGTGGTCATCAGCCCAAGGGGATGGCGCGTCGAGGGGCTCGATCTGGACGCCGTCGTGCGCGTTCTCGGGGAGGTCGGGTGATCGGCTCCACACGCGCGGTTCGTGTCTTCGCGAGGGCCTGCCCGACGGACCTCCGCAAGGGCTTCGATGGTCTCTGGGGACTCATCGAGCACGAGCTCGGTCACGACCCGCTGAGCGGCGACTGCTTCCTCTTCGTCAACCGGCGCCGAACCTCCGCGAAGGTGGCGCACTGGGACGGCACGGGGGTCTGTATCTACAGCAAGCGCCTCGCCAAGGGCCGCTTCGCCTGTCTGTGGGACGGTGAGCCAGGCGCGCCGCTGCCGCTCACGCGGGCCGAACTCTCGCTCTTCCTCGAAGGTGCACGATTCGACGGGAGGGCGCCGAAATCTCCTCCGGAAATCCGCTTCTAAGGCAGGTAGGCGTCGGATCTCCGGGTTACCTCGACCCATGCCGTCTGACCTCCTCACGCCCGATACGGACCCCGCGACCTTGCACGCGGCGCTCCGTTCGGCACTTCACGAGAAGGCGGTCGCAGAGCAGAAGGCGGAGGCCCTCGCTGAAGAGGTCACGGTGCTTTTGGCCCGGATCTCTGAGCTGACCACGAAGCTGGCTCGCGCGACGAACCGTCCCGCCCAGATGGCGTTGGAGCTGGAGCTGAAGGTGCTCCAGGAGCGGCTGTCGAACCATGCGACGGAGCGCTTCGGCTCGACCTCCGAGCGTCGTCCCCGCGACAAGGACGGCGACGCCAAGGCATCGCCGCGCAAGCAGAGCGCGCACGGCGGCAAGCGGACGGACCAGCCAGAGTTGCTTCGAGAGGAGCAGGTCTGCCTGCTTGAGCCCGCGGACTGCTGCTGCCCGAGCTGCGGCGATGGCCTTCGCGTGATGGCGAACCAGTTCGAGACATCGGAGATGGTGGTCTCGGTGCAGCGTGAGTTTCGGGTCCTCACGGAGAAGCGGCAGAAGTACCGCTGCGGCACCTGCGGCCACATCGACACCGCCCTGGGCCGCCCGAAGCTGGTGCCCGGCGGTCGGTACGACCTGTCCTTCGTCGCGCAGGTCGCCATCGACAAGTACCTCGACCATCTGCCGCTCGAGCGTCAGGTTCGCCGGATGCAGCGGCGGGGTCTGAAGGTCACGAGCCAGGCGCTCTGGGACCAGCTGCACGCACTCTACCTCGTGCTGCTGCCCACCCTGCTCATGCTCAAGGCACGCGTCCTGGCTGCCCCGCTGGTCCACGCCGACGAGAGCCCGTGGCGGATGATGCGTCGCAAGGGCTCCGACAAGTGGTGGCTCTGGGCGATCTGCACCGCCGACACTGCCTTCTACGCCATCGGCCCCAGCCGCGGCGCCGACGCCGCCAAAGACCTCCTCGAAGGCTACGACGGCATCCTCGTCGCCGACGGCTACAACGTCTACGGCGCGCTCGCCCAGCTCCGAACCCGCAGCGGAACCCAGCTCGATCTCGACGGAGGGGCCGAGGTCCTCCCCGACTTCTCCCTGGTCGCCTGCTGGATGCATGCCCGGCGCTTCTTCTTCAAGGCCAGCAAAAGCACCCCCACCGCCGACGAGCTCCTCGACCTCGTCGCCGAGCTCTACCGGCTCGACAAGGCGACACGCGCCGAGGCCAGTTCCCCCGACCAGCTGCACGAACTCCGCCAGCAGCACCTGAGGCCCGTCATCGACCAGATCGATGCATGGCGCCAAGCCCAGCGCGCGCTGCCCCGCTCCCAGTTCGACAAGGGCCTGAACTACCTGGCGACGCACTGGGCCGGACTGACCCGCTTCCTGGACGACCCTCAGATCCCGCTCGACAACGGCGACGCGGAGCGCGCGATCCGCGGTCCGGTGGTGGGTCGCAAGAACCATCAGGGCTCTCGCTCGCCGCGCGGCGCCACGGTGACCGCCGCAATGTACTCGCTGGTCGAGACCTGCCGCCGGGTGGGCGTCGACCCCCACGCCTACCTGCTTGAGGCTGCGCGTCGGGGGATCGAGACCCCGGGCAGCGTGTTCCTGCCGCATGACTTCGCCGCAGACACGCGCGACGGTCGGGACTGAACCCGGCGACGGCCCGGACGCCCGCGGAAGTGCCATAGCCAACCCTCAAGCGATACATGAGGAGGCTCAGCGAGGATGTACCGTCGACGCGGCCGTAGTCGATCCACGCATCGAACCCGTCGTAGCGGTAGACGATGCTCCAGCCGGACTCCACGTGGCCCTTCAACAACGCGTTGAACTCATCCGTAGGGATGTCCTCGATCTGCGCCCACCCCAACAATCGATGGAGGAGGGCGCGGACAGCGTTCTGCACACGAATCCGTCGCGTCATGTGGCCAGCCTGTCGCGCATCACCGTTGCCCCTTCCCACCGAACGCAACCACCTCCCCGTCCTTCGGCACCATGTCCCCCAGCCGGCCCCAATCGCTGGCGAACGCCTCCGGAGCAAGGTGTGCGTAGCGTTGGGTCATCTGGGTACTGGCGTGCCCCAGGATCTTCTGGAGGCGGAACAGGTCGCCCCCGTGCATCACCCAGTGCGACGCGAACGTGTGGCGCAGGTCGTGGAACGTGAGCCGCGCATGAGGCGCGTCGGAGTGCTCCTTCGACTTCAGGAGGCCCGCGCGCGTCAACGACCGCTTGAGCTTCTCCTGGAGCACGCGGGCGGATGCCGACTGGGGCCGGCCCGTCTCCCCAGGGAACACCACCTCCGATGGGCACCGAAGGCGCCACGCGCGCAGCACAGGCACGAGCGGGTCGAGGATGGGCACGTGCCGTATCCTCGCTGACTTCGTCGGCTTCTCATAGCTGCGCCGGACGGTGATCAGCCGCCGTTCGAAGTCGATGTCGTCCCACCGTAGCCCCAGCAGCTCCCCTGCCCGCATCCCCGTGTAGATCGCCGTGGCGTACAGCTCCATCACACCTTCGGTCTCCTCGCGCGCCGCATCGAGCAGAGCCCCACACTCCTCGGCACTGCGAAGCCACCGGTAGTCGTGCTCGACGGTCTTCGGTTTGCGGATCCTTGGCGCCGAGGCCAACCACTCCAGCTCAACCGCAAGGTTCAGCATCGACACGAGCAGCGTCAGGTGGTTCGAGACCGTCTTCTTGGACAGATCCCGCTTGGACTTCACGTACCGATCCACCCGCTGAACCGAGACCTCGCTGACGAGGAGCGCCGCGAACGCCGGGCGCAGGTGCCGACGGATGATGCTCCGGTCGTCCTTCTGGTTCCGCTTCAGCGGCGTCCGGTGTTCGAGCCAGTAGTCGCACAGTTCACCGAAGGCGTGCGGCTCGGGCGGTCGGGGCGCCGCTCCAGTCCGGATGGCCTCCGACTCCGCGTTGCGACGGTGCAGGGCGGCCTTCGCCTCCTTCTGGGTCGCGAACGTCTCCAGCCTGCGCTTGCCGTCGGCATCCTGGTAGCTGATGCGCCAACGGTTTCCGTGGCGGCGTGGCTTCACGACCTTGGGCATCGAGGACCTCCGTGGCCCCAATGATCCAGGTCCGATCCAGAGAAAGCAAGAACCCCGGCCTCGCGTGAGCGAGAACCGGGGTTCAAGGTGGTTGCGGGGACAGGATTTGAACCTGCGACCTTCGGGTTATGAGCCCGACGAGCTACCTGGCTGCTCCACCCCGCGGCGGGCCCGGTATGTAACCGCGGGGTGACGCGCGTCAACCACTTCGCGGCAAGTTCTGGGGCGGATCAGCCCTCGCTGGAAGGGTTGTCGGCGACCTTCGCCGCCTGTCGCGCAGCCTTGCGGGCGGCCTGCACCTTACGCATGGCGGCGCGCCCCTTGGGCTTGGCCTTGGCGTGCCCCTTGGTGCTGCGACGCTTGCCGGCCCGGTCGGGCTTGAGGCCGTCGGCCAGGTCGCGCAGGCGCTGCACCTCGGCGCCCGTGAGCGCGCGCACGTGGCCACGCTCCATGCCCCGGATGGACAACGTGGCGAAGGTCTCCCGGCGCAGCTTGCTGACCGGATGCTTGAGCTGCTGGAACAGCCGGCGGATCAGCCGGTTGCGCCCCTCGGTGACGGTGATCTCGATCCAGGTGTTCTCTCCGGCCTCCGTGGTCTCGACCACGCGGACGAGGGCGGGGGCGACCGGTCCGTCGTCCAGGTACACCCGCCCCTTGCGGATCGCCTCCAGCTGGGACTCGCTGGGCGTCTTCCAGACCTTGACCCGGTACCGCTTCGGGACGTGCCGAGAGGGGTGGAGCAAGCGGTGGGCGAGGTCGCCGTCGTTCGTGAGGAGCAGGGCGCCCTCGGTGTCGAGGTCCAGGCGGCCGACCGGCTCGACCCGCTCGATGCCGTCGGGCAGCAGATCCATCACGGACTTGCGGCCCTTGGGATCGTTGCGGCCCGTGATGGTGCCGCGCGGCTTGTACATCAGGTAGTACGCCAGCTCCGGCTCCTCGGGGAGCCGTCGATCGTCGACCTTGACGACGTCGTGGTCCGGGTCGACGGGGATCACCTCGCGGATGACCTCGCCGTTGACCTTGACGCGCCCCTCCTCGACGAGGCGCTCAGCCTCGCGGCGGCTGGCGACGCCCCGGCTGGCGATCAGCTTGGTGACGCGAAGGCCGTCCTCGGTGCCTTGGGTGGGACCGGGCGCGGGACGGGAACGACGGGATGCGGACATGGGACCTCCGACGGGACCACCATCACGGCGGGCGCGTGGATCGGATCGGGCATCATGCACCGACCCACGGATCCGGGCTGCATGCCGGATCCGACCCCGCCCCCTAGTCCGTCTTCCCGCGGTTGTCGTGGTCGGACCCCGTCTCGCCTGCGGTCGGCTCCGCTTCGGAGGGGTCGGACAGGTCCTCATCCAGCGCGTCGAGGTCCTCGGTGAGGGCGTCGTCGGTCCCCTCGTCCGGATCGACCTCGCCATCCTCCGACGCCTCTCCGAGCTCCTCGCGGTCTGCGACCGTGGGCAGATCGGCGAGGCTGGTGAGCTCGAACAGCTCCAAGAACAGGGGCGTGGTGCCGTACTCCAAGGGACGGCCTGGCTCGTCGCGCCGGCCGACGACACGGAGGTAGCCCTTGTCTAGCAACAGCTTCATCACGCCGCCGCTCTGCACGCCCCGCAGCGCGTCCACCTCGGTGCGGGTGACCGGCTGCCGGTAGGCGACGACCGACAGCGCCTCCAAGGCGGCGGACGACATGGTCTGCGGACGGCCCCCACGCAGGCGCCGAATGGGCTCCGCAAACCGTGGATCCGTCCGCATCTGCCACCCGCCGGCGACCGACACCACGCGGATCCCCTCCCCTGTGGTCTCCGCCATGGTCGCG
>JAUHWK010000211.1 GCA_030424555.1 bacterium
TGGTCCTGGCGTCCTGGGGCGACGAGGACGGCCTGCTCCTGTTCGGCGGCCGCGACGACGCACTCCCCCACGACACCCTGTGGGGCCTGTCCCGAGACGCCGAGGCCCGTCCCGCCCACCGCTTCCTCCTCGACGTCAGCGCCACGCGGGCCGACGAGGGGACCGCCATCCGATCGATGGCCGTCCGCTGGACCACCGGCGGATCCGGCCACGTCGACGGCACCCTCACCGACGGCGCCACCCTGCGGGCGTGGCAGCGGGGCGCCTGGACCGACGTCGCCACCCACGCCGCGGGCCCCGACAGCCCGTCCTCCTTGTGCTGGGTCCTGCACGACCAGGAGCCGGTCCGCGCCGCGTGGTCGGGTTGCACCCTCGACGACGACGGAGACGCCCTCGCGCGCTTGGCCGTGAAGGGCATCGCCTCCCTCGCCGTGCGCCCCACCGCACCCGCCGGCGATCGCGACGCGGTCGTCACCTCCGACGGGGTCGAGGTGGTGGTTCGCTACCGGCTGCCCCCCCAGGACTGACCCGGCCGAACCCAGGGCGCGCCGAAGATTCCGTGCGGGTGTCCGTCCCATGGCCGGGGACGGGATAGCCCCGCACCCCTGGGAGGAGCGATGCGCACCCTGAGCCTGATCGTCAGCACCACCCTCCTCGCGGGCGTGTCCGCCTGCAAGAAGGACGCCGCCCCCGAGGCTGCACCCGTCGACGCCCCCGCGGCCGAGGCGCCTGCCGACCCACCCGAGGCCGCCGAGGCGCCCGTCGACCCCACCCCGTCCGACATCGCCGACGGCGTCGTCACCGAGCCCCTGTCCGTGATGCCGCGCGCCGCGTTTGGGGTCGTGCTCTCCGAGGACCTCATCACCGGCCGCCTGATCCTGTCGGCCACCCAGGTCGAGGTCGGGACCCCGGTGAAGGTGATCTTCGCGAAGAACGGCCTGAATGGCTGCTACGAGCAGAGCTTCGCCACCACCACCACCGAGGGCACCACCTGGACCCACGCCTACACCACCGCCCACGTTGGCGAGGTGTGTACGGCCAACATCCCCCTCGGAGGCTTCGAGGCCACCGTCACCCCGACGGCCCCGGGCACCTGGACCGGCCGCATCGTCGTCGATGGAGACGAAGCCATCACCTACGAGGTCACGGCCCGCCCCAAGGCCGGTCAGTAGGCGTGGGCGACACCTTCGGCCGGCTGCTGCGGCTCACCACGTTCGGCGAGTCCCACGGGGGGGGCGTCGGCGGGGTCCTCGATGGGGTCCCTCCCGGGCTCGCGCTCGACGCGCCCGCGATCCAAGCCGAGCTGGATCGCCGCCGTCCGGGCCAGTCTGCCCTCACCACCCAGCGCAAGGAGTCCGACACCGTCGAGTTCCTCAGCGGGCTCGATCCCGAGGGACGCACGCTGGGAACGGCGCTGGCCTTCCTGGTCCGCAACACCGACGCCGACCCCCGGGCCTACGCGCCGTTCAAGGACCGGTATCGACCGTCCCACGCCGACTTCACGTATGAGGCCCGGTACGGCCTGCGCGCCTGGGCCGGGGGAGGACGGGCGAGCGCCCGCGAGACGATCAGCCGGGTCGCTGGCGGTGCTGTGGCCCGCCAGGTGCTCACCGCCCTCGGACCCGTCGAGGTCGTCGCCTGGGTCGACCGGGTCGGCGACGTCCAGGCCACGGTCGATCCCGACACCGTCACCCACGACGCGGTCGACGCCCACCTCACCCGGTGTCCCGACCCCACCGCCGCCCGCGCGATGGAGGCTCGGATCCGCGAGGTCCGCGCCCAAGGCGACACGATCGGTGGCGTGGTGCGCTGCGTCGCCCGCGGCATCCCCGCCGGCCTGGGCGATCCGGTGTTCGACAAGCTCGACGCCGACCTCGCCAAGGCGATGATGTCCCTGCCCGCTGCCAAGGGCTTCGAGGTCGGCTCGGGCTACGCCGGCACCCGGCTCACCGGGTTGGCCCACAACGATCCCTTCGTCCCCGACCCCACGCTCGGCATCGCGACGCGATCCAACCACAGCGGGGGGATCCAGGGAGGCATCAGCAACGGCATGGCGATCGCCCTGTCGGTCGCGTTCAAGCCTGTCGCCACCGTGTTCCGCGACCAGGACACGGTGGATCGGTCCGGACAGGCCACGACCGTCAAGCCCCGCGGGCGCCACGATCCGTGCGTGCTCCCGCGCGCCGTCCCCATCGTCGAGGCGATGACCTGCCTCGTCCTGGCCGACCATTGGCTGCGTTGGCGGGGGCAGGTCGGCGATCCGCCCCCCGTGCCTCCCGCCGCGACCTCCCCCGCGCGGGGCGGTGCACGCTGACGCGCACCGAGGATCACAGCCCGACACACGGTGTTTGTGAACGTTCGACGTCGGTTCTCACAGTACGCTGACAGGCGTCAGCAGGGGGCTGTCCACCCAAGGGGACGGGTGGGACGCCTGTTTTCGCGCAGGCGCCCCAATCCTGCACGCCGGGGACACGCTCGTGGCCACCACGGCGGGGTTACGGCCGGGCGTCTCGGATTTGAGGGACCCTTCGTGGTTGAAGCCTGGGCCCGGTTCATTGTTCGTCCTGCGGTGGCGCGCGCCGTCGTCGCCCTCACCATCCTGGTGCTCGGGGTGGGGGCCTGGCTGTCGTCCGGCGTGACCCAAGACGACGACGTCCTCGCCTTCCTCCCCGAGAGCAACGAAGACATCGCCACGTTCCGCCGGATCAACGCCCGGTTCGGGAGCACCGACGTCGCGATGGTCGGGATCCCGTCCGACGATCCCTTCGATCCCCGCTTCCTCGACCGGCTCGGCGCCCTCACGCGCCAGCTCCGCGACACGCAGGGGTTGGACAGCGTGCTGTCGCTCACCAACGTCGCCGACTTCCGGGACGACCCCACGACCGGTGGCATCATCAACGACGATCTCGTCGCGGCCTTGCCCACCGACGAGGCGTCCAAGCGCGCCCTCCGCGAGCGCGTGATGTCGCGGGATCACGTGGTCGGAACCTTGATCAGCGAGGACGCCGACGCGGTCGTTGTGTACGCGTTCGGGCTGGCCGGCAGCCAGCCGCGGGCCCTCGCCACCAAGGTGCGGGACGCGGTCGAGGTCCACTTTCCCGAGACCGCGGTCTGGTACGGCGGCGCCCCGTTCATCTCGACCTACATCTTCGAGACCACCCAGGCCGACATGGCGCGCCTCACGCCGTGGGCCATCGCGATGATCGTGATCATCATGCTCGCCGCGTTCCGAGACCTCCTCGGATCCGGGCTGGGCCTGCTGGCCACCACGGTCGGCATCGTGGTCAGCCGGGCGGCGATGGCCGTCACCGGCACCTCGGTCAACATCGTCCTGTCGTCCATGCCGATCATCCTGTTCGCGATCGGCAGCGCCTACGCGATCCACATCCTCAGCCACGTGGACCGCCACGCCCGCGAGGTCGGACCGGGGCCCGAGGCGGTCGTGCGCACGCTCGTCGGCACCGGCCCCACCGTGGTCGCCGCCGGCCTCACCACCGTGGTGGGCTTGGGCAGCTTCGTCGCGATGGACATCGCCCCGATGCAGTCGTTCGGCCTGTACACGGCGCTGGGCATCCTGGTCGCGCTGATCACGTCCCTGACCTTCGTCCCGGCCGTCCTCGCGCTGTTCCCCCGGCCGGTCAAGGAGTCCACCGGCGGCCCCCTCAAGCCCGTGATGCTGCGCCTGGCCCGCACCGTCCTGGTCAACCGCGGCCCGGTGGGCGTGGTGGTCGGCCTGGTCGCCGTGCTCGGGCTGGGGCTCGCGGGGTCGGTCGACACCCGGATGGACCTGCGCGCGTTCTTCCACGAGGGCACCGCCCCCGATCTCGCGCAGCGCTTCCTCAACGACAAGTTCGGCGGCAGCACGTTCATCCAGCTGTCCGTCCAGGGCGACCTTGAAGATCCCGCCGTCCTGCGCACGGTCGGCCGGGTCGCCGACGAGATCTCCCTCGTCCCCCACGTCACCGGCGTGCAGTCCATCGAGGACGTGATCGGCCTGGTGGGCGACGCGATGGCCGGCGTCCGCCGCATCCCCGACACCCGCGGACAGGTCGCCGCCCTGTACCGGTTCGCCGCGAGCGACCCTGCGGTCGGCCGGCTCGTCACCGACGAGCACGACGAGGCCCTGCTCCAGATCAAGATCGACACGGACGACGCCACCATCGTCGACGCCACGCTCGCCGCGATCCAGGACGTCGTCACCCGGCTGGCGCCCACCGCGTACACCACCGGCCCCGCCTCACCGGCAGAGGCCGCCCCGCGGGTCGCGTCCCGGCTCACCGCCCTGCTGCACGCCTACGACGTCCCCACCCCCGCCGCGCTCCCCGACCGCATCACCACGATGCTCGGCGAGGAGGCCGGGCCCGCCGATCCGGCCGGGGTCACGGCACACGTCGCCGCGTTCCTCACCAGCGAGGAGTCGTTCGTCCCGCTGAGCGATCCAGCCGCCCAGGCGGTCGCACAGGCCCTCGCCGCCCTCGGTCCCGACCCCGCCGACGACGCCTCCTTGGCCGCGATCGAGCAGGCGCTCACCGAGGCCGGAGAGGATCCCGCCTCCGGGTTCGACGTCCAGCTCGCCGTCTCCCAGCCCTTGTCCGATGCCTGGCGCCACGCCGGTGCGGCGGCCCGTGTGCGCGCCCTGCTGGCCGCCCTGCGCTTGCCCCTGCCCACCGGCGGCACCGGGGAGCGCCTGACCGATCGCATGGTCGCGGCGGTCCAGGATCTGGGCGCCCCCACCGCCCTCGCCCCTGCGGAGGCCGGCGCCGACGGGGCCGCCTCCCTGGCCTGGACCGTGTCGGGGATGCCCGTGCTGTACCAGGGCCTGTCCCGCAGCGTCACGGCCAACCAGTTCAAGAGCCTCGGGCTGGCGCTCACACTCGTGTTCTTGATCATGACGGTGATGTACCGGTCGGTGTCCACCGGCCTGCTCGCCACCGCCCCCACCGCGCTCACCCTGGTCGCCGTGTACGGCGGGATGGGCTGGATGGGCGTGCACCTCGACATCGGCACCTCGATGCTCGCGAGCATCATCCTCGGCGCCGGGGTCGACTACGCCGTGCACCTGCTCGCCGCCTGGGAGGGCGACGACGCCCTGTCCGCCGCCGAAGCGGCCGTCGAGGAGACCAGCCACCCGATCTGGACGAACGCGTTCATGGTCGCCGCGGGTTTCTTCGTGCTCACCCTCGGCGACGCCCGTCCGCTCGAGAACGTGGGCACGCTGACCTCGGCCGCGATGCTCGCTGCCGCCTTCTGCACCTTCCTCGTCATCCCCCTGCTCGCGGGCCGCACCCGGTACCTGCGCGGCCGCGCCACCTGATCCCCGGAGGACCCATGACCCGCACCCCCGCCCGCACCGCCGCGGCCCTGCTCGCCGCCACCGTGTCCTTCCCCGCCCTCGCCGAGGACGGCGCGTCCGTGCTCGCCCAGATCGACCAAGGGCTCGGCAACTTCGAGGACCAGGCGATCGAGTTCCGCGCCGAGAACCTCAAGCCGGGCACCCAGGCCCCGCAGACCATGATGTTCCGAACCCGCGTGAAGGGCGGCAAGACCTACACGGAGTTCCTCAGCCCCGGCGACATCAAGGGCACCCGCGTGCTCACGATGACCCCCACCCAGATCTGGATCTGGCTGCCGGAGTTCTCCAAGATCCGCCGGGTCGCCTCGCACAGCCTCAACCAGGGCTTCATGGGCACGACCCTGTCGCAGCAGGACATGGCGACCTACGCCTACGCCGGCCTGTACAACGCCGAGCTCGTCAGCCAGGACGACACCAGCTGGACCCTCAAGCTCACGGCCAAGGACCCCAAGGAGGCCGCCTACGACACCTTGGTGATGGTGGCCGACAAGAAGATGAAGGTGCCCACCCGCATCGACTACTACAACGACGAGGGCACCGAGGTGGTCCGCCAGATGGAGCGGACCAACTACCAGTGCAACGCCAGCGGCTACTGCATGTTCGGCTACCTCAAGATGGTCGACAACACCTCGGGTGCGTGGACCACGCTCACCACGCTGTCCGCCCAGGTCGACCAGGGCATCTCCGACGACGTGTTCTCGCCGCGCACGCTGCAGCTCGGCCTGTAGTTCCCGCGATCCTCGCCGGGCCCACGGTCGGGCCCAGGAGTCCCCATGCGCGCCTTGTTCTTGCTGACGGCCACCCTGGCCGCCCCGATCGCGTCCGCCCAGGACACCGACGCCGCCCCCGCCGAGACCCCCGTCTCCGCAGAGGATGCGGCCCCGTCCCAAGGCACGCCGCCGCCACCGCCGCCACCGCCAGCCCAGGGCGACATCTTCGGGGGGTCCCCGGCGTCGTCCACCGACACCACGGCGCCGCCGCCCCCACCGCCACCGCCCTCCGGAGGCTCGTTCTTCAACGCTGCCCCGGCGGCCATCCCGGCCGAGGACGCCGCCGACAAGGGCGCCCCCGCATCCGACGCCCTGGCGCCCGCCGCCCCCACCCCGCGTGGCCCGCGTCGCCAGGACAAGTCCACCTTCGAGTGGTCCGTCGGCGGCATGGTCCAGTACGACCTTCGCTTCCGGCCGATCCAGTACCGCTACGACGACTACTACAACGACCTCCCCGATCCCCCCACGCTCGCCCGCAATGAGCTGCTCGGGAAGTTCAAGGGCAACGTCAAGTACGGCAAGTTCGGAGCGGTCGCGGATCTGGACGTCGTCCTGCGCGCCTACCCCAAGTCCGACACGATCAACGCGCTGTCGTCGTACAACGCCAACACGCCCTTCCGGTTCGAGGCCCACGAGCTGTACGTGTTCGCCCGCGACCTGTTCAAGGGCTTCGACCTCCGGATCGGTCAGCAGAAGGCGATGTTCGGCGTCGGGGACCAGTTCAACCCCACCAACACGATCAACGCCAACGACTACGAGGATGTCCTGTTGTTCGGCGACCAGCAGGGCAACCTGATGGTCCGCATGGACTACACGCCGCGCTGGAACATCAGCCTCACCGGCATCCTCGTGCCGATCTTCAAGCCCGCGCTGCTGCCCCGCACGGCGTACCTGG
>JAUHWK010000212.1 GCA_030424555.1 bacterium
TCCCGGTGTTCCAGGTGAGCGCCCGAAACGCGCGGGGAGCCGCGTCGTCCTCGGCGTCCGTGCCATCGAGGGACCCTGCGCAGGCCCCGAGCGCGAGCACGGCCAGGGCACGGGGGACGGACATGGAGGCTCCGGGGTTCTGGATCGTGGCCGATGGCGTGCGGTGGACTAGTCCACCGGAGTGGAGGTCGGAATGTGGTGGGTCCTCGTCGCGTGGGCAAACGCGGGTGTGCCGGAGGGAGCCTGGGAGGTCGCGGAAGATCCCGAGGTGGTCGAGGCCCGCATCGAAGCGGTGGTGGATGGGGTCGCGTCGCAGTTCGGGATCTTCAAGGGCCTCGCCAAGTCGCGGCTGATCAAGGGGACCCGCTGGTGCAAGGGCTACGTGTTCGCTCCCACGGCCGAGCACCTGTCCTGGTCCTGTGATGGACGGGAGCCCCTGGTCACGCCCCGGAGCGCGCTGGGCACCCCGCGAGAGCTCGACTTCGGCAATGGTCCGATCCAGGCCACGATCGGACTGGAGGGCGACGTGGTCACGGCGTTCTTCGGCGGCGAGAACGGTGGGCGCCGGCAGGTGTTTCGCCAGACCGGCCCCACCACGATGGTGATCGACATCGCGATCGAGAGCGACCGCCTGGACCGGCCGATGACCTGGTCGATCGCCTACGCGCGGGTCGAGGCCCCGGCATCGGTCCCTACCGACGCACCCCCCACGGCGGAGGCCCCCGCAGACGCCACGGCGACGCCACCGTCCGACGATCCCGCGGGGTCCTGAGCACGCCATGCCCGAGCTTCCCGACGTCGAGCTGTACCGAGAGCGTCTGGAGGCGCTGGTGGTCGGGCAGACGCTGCATCGGGTCCGGCTGAAGTCGCTGTTCCTGGTCCGCACGGCGGTGCCCCCGCTCACCGAGGCCCACGGGCGGGCGATCGCGCGGGTTCGGCGGGTGGGCAAGCGGCTGGCGTTGGGGCTCGAGGGCGACCTGTGGCTGGTGCTGCACCTGATGATCGCGGGGCGTCTGCGGTACGCGCCGTCGGCGAACGCCAAGATCCCGGGGCGCATCGGCCTGGCGGCCTTCGATCTGGACGGGGCCACGCTGCTGCTCACCGAGGCGGGCACCAAGAAGCGCGCGAGCCTGCACGTGGTGCAGGGCGAAGCCGCGGTGGACGCGATGGATCGGGGGGGCCTCGATCCGAGGACCGCCACCCCGGCCCAGGTCGCGGAGATCTTGCGGCGGGAACGGCACACCCTCAAGCGCACCCTGAGCGATCCCCGCCTGTTCGACGGGATCGGCGGGGCGTACGCCGACGAGATCCTGTGGCGGGCGCGGTTGTCGCCGGTGGGGTGGTCCGATCAGGTGGACGACGACGGGGTCGCGCGGCTCACAGAGGCCCTGCACACCACGCTCGTCGCGTTCCTGGACCGCATGCGGGCGGAGACGGGTGACGGGTTCCCTGAGAAGGTGACGGCGTTTCGGGACGACATGGCGGTCCACGGCCGGTACCGCCAGCCCTGCCCGGCCTGCGGCACGGAGATCCAGCGGATCGTCTACGCCACCCGGGAGACGAACTACTGCCCGAGCTGCCAGACGGGAGGCCGGATCCTGAAGGATCGCGCGCTGTCCTCCCTGCTTCGCAAGGACTGGCCGCGGACGATCGAGGAGCTGGAGGCGCTGCGCACCCGTTGACGCTCGGTGTGGTCGCGGGAAGGTCTGGGGGGTGGTTCAGGAGGACGGATGGCCGCACGCGGACGGGTCGTGGAGGCATTGGAGTCGCTGGAAGGCTGGCTGGACCGGCTGCCTGGCCCCGCGCGGGACGCGGTGAAGCTGGCGATCGACCCGCTGCGCACGGTCCTGATCGAGCTGCCGGAGCCCGCGTTCGTGGTGATCGGGGGCACCCGGCGGGATCGGGTGCGCCTCGGTGGGTTGCTGGCGGGGGATCCGGACGCGCCCTGGTCCCGAGACCCCGACGGCTGGTGGGCGGTGAAGGGACCGCGCGGGGTGGTTCGGATCGTGGACCTGGACGACGGGGCCGAGGTGGGCGCTGCAGAGGCTGCCCCCCTGGACACCCGCCGTCCCCACGCCGTGCTGGCGCTGGCGGGGGCCGATCCGCAGGCGGTCGCGACGGTGCGGGACCTGCTGCAAGCGCGCCACGGCGGGGCGGTTCCGGTCGTCGGGCTGCTCGGCGAGCAGGCGGCGGGTGGGGGGATCGCGCGCGTGGTCGACCTGCGGGCGTGGCGGCGGGCGCTCGAGGACGGCGAGGCCGGTCCGGTCGACGTGCTGGACCCGGAGGGACCGGATGGGGGCGATGCGGTGATCGAGGCCTTGGTCGCGGCGCTGCCTGAGGGTCCTGGCCTCGCGGTGCTGCGGGCAGCTGGCCGGACGGCGCTCGTCGATGCGCGGGCGCGGGAGCTGGTGCAGGTGGCGTCGGCGGCCGGCAGTGCGGTGGCGGCGACTCCCTTGCCCGTCGCCGACAGCGTGCCGTTGGCGGCGCTGCAGCTGGTGCTGGTGCTCGGGATCGCGCGCCTGGCGGGCCGTCCAGCCGATCTCTCCAGCGCGCGGGAGCTGCTGGGGGCGGCGGGCGTGCAGCTCGGGGGCGCGATGGCGTTTCGCGAGACCGCGCGGGCCCTCGTCAAGCTGTTGCCGGGCTGGGGAGGGGCGATCAGCGCAGGCATCGCGTGGGCGGGGACGCAGACGGTCGGGGAGGCCGCGATCGCCTGGTTCGTCCACGGCATGCCCCAGCGCCAGGTCCAGCGATTGCTGACCCGTCGGGACGCCGACGCCGGGTCCTGATCGACGCCCGGTCGTCCCGCGATACGCGATCGGCCCGTCCTGGAGGACCGATGAGCGAGCGCACCTTTCCCCCCACGGCCGACCTGTGCGACGACCACGACGACGCCCAGGTGCTGGAGCCCATGTTCGGGTCGTTTGGCGGGGTGGACCGGTTCTGTGGGCCGGTCCGCACGGTGCAGTGCTTCGAGGACAACAGCCGGGTGTCCGAGGCGGTCAAGGAGCCCGGAGACGGCGCGGTGCTCGTTGTGGAAGGCGGCGGCAGTGTGCGGCGCGCCCTGTGCGGCGGCAACGTGGCGACCTGGGCGCACGACAACGGCTGGGCGGGGATCGTGATCCACGGCGCGATCCGCGATCTCGAGGAGATCGAGGCCGTGCCCATCGGTGTGCTCGCGCTGGGGCCCATCCCCCGCAAGTCCACCAAGCGGGGCGAGGGCCAGCGGGATCTGCCCGTGTCGTTCGGGGGCGTGGCCTTCCAGCCCGGACAGTGGCTGTACGCGGACGAGGACGGCGTGGTCGTCACCGACCGCCGGGTGCACTGAGGTGGCGGTCGACGCCTGGGTGGTCGAGGGGTCGTTCGGGCTGGATCGTCTGGTCCGGGTGACGCGCGACGAGGAGCCGCTGGGACCGGGGCAGGTCCGCCTCGCGGTGCGGGCGGTGTCGCTCAACTACCGAGACCTGCTGATGGTCCAGGGGGCGTACGACCCCCGCCAGCCGCTGCCGCTGGTTCCGTGCTCCGATGCGTGCTGTGAGGTGGTGGCCTGTGGGGCGGGCGTCACGCGCTGGCGCGTCGGTGACCGGGTGATCCCGGCGTTCGCCCAGGCCTGGACGGATGGGGTGCCCTCCCGGGCGGCGATCCGCACGACGCTGGGGGGGCCGCGCCAGGGCACGCTGCGGACGGGCTTGGTGCTGGACGAGGCGGGGCTGGTGCGGGCGCCCGATCACCTCGACGACGTCGCGTGCGCCACGCTGCCGTGTGCAGGGGTGACAGCCTGGCGGGCGCTGGCGGTGGAGGCGGGGGTCGGTCCGGGCGACACCGTGCTCACCCTGGGCACGGGGGGCGTGAGCCTGTTCGCCCTGCAGATCGGGCGGATGCTCGGGGCCCGGGTCCTGGTCACGAGCAGCGACGACGCCAAGCGGGCGCGCGTCGAGGCGATGGGGGCGTTCGCCACCCGCAACTACCGAGACGATCCGGGTTGGGGCCGCTGGGCACGCGAGGCTGCGGGGGGAGATGGCGTCGACGCGGTCGTGGAGCTCGGCGGCGCGGGCACCTTGGACCAGTCGCTCCGAGCCGTCCGGCCGGGAGGCACGATCGCCCTGATCGGCGTGCTGGACGGGGTGAAGACCGAGCTGGCCGTCACCCGCATCCTGATGCACGGGGTGCGGGTGCAGGGCGTGCTGGTGGGGTCCCGGGCCGACCTCGAGGCGCTGGTGCGCGCCCTGGAGGCCCATCCGGACGTCTGCCCGGTGGTGGACCACGTGGTGCCGTTCGACCGCGCCGATCAGGCCTTCGCGGACTTGGCGCGCCAGCGGCACCTTGGGAAGATCGTGGTGCAGATGCCGGGGTGATCGGCGGCGTCAGCGCCGACCGACCGGTCCCCAGCAGTCGGTGCGCCGCTCGGTGCCCCCGCCCGCGACGACCGCATCGCGGACCGCACAGGTGCTCTCCCGGCCGTCGATCAGCTGGTCGTACAGCTTGTTGGGGGCGTCGAGGCGGTTGCTGTCGCTGTTGCCCCAGCACAGGACCGAGCCGGCGCCGTCGAGCGCGCAAGCGTGGATCCGGCCGACGACCAGCGACTCGAGCCCAGCGTTGCCCGGGGCGTTGTCGATCACGACGCCCGGCTTGCCCCAGCACTCGATCGTGCCCGCGGGATCGGTGATCGCGCAGGCGTGGCCCTCGGGATCGAGGTCGACGTCGCGGAACTCGCCGGTGGGGACGTTGGTCAGGATGGGGTTGGACGCCGAGCCCCAGCAGTGGAGCTCGTTGGCGCCGTCGATGCCGCAGCTGGCCGTGCTCCCGGCGCTGACCGCGATCCACGAGCCGGTGGTCTGGGACTCGGCCTGGCCTTCGAGGTTGCGGCCCCAGCACAGCGCCTTGTCGGTGGGCGACAGGGCGCAGGCGTGGTCGAGCCCGGGGCTGACCTCCTCGAACAGGATCGAGGTGGGCGGCAGGTCGATGTCGTAGAAGTCGTCGCCCCAGCAGCGCATGTTCTTGTCGTCGGTGCGGGCACACGTCCAGCCGTCGCCGACGGCCACGTCCAGGACCTCACGGGTGAGGACCGGCGGGGTGGCCTCGCCGTCGTCGTCCCGTCCCCAGCAGCCGATGTTGCCGTCGCCGTCGACGTAGCAGCTGTGCAGGCTGCCGAGCGAGACGTACGCGAGGGCCTCGTCGCTGGGGACCAGCTGGCCCTCGGCGTCGGAGCCCCAGCACACGGCGGTGCCGTCGAGCTTCTGGGCACAGGCCGACAGGTCGCCGACCGCGACGGTGGCGTAGCCCTCGGGGTCGGCGGGGTTGATCGGGTTGATCAGGGCGGGGTCGCCCCAGCAGGTCAGCCGGTCGTCGACGTCGATCGCACAGGCGTGCGCGGAGCCCGACGCCACGGTCACGTACCGGGCCAGGGTGGGGGCGCTGACCACGGCCGGGTCGTCGTCGTCGCCCCAGCAGGTGATCGCGCCCTCCAGGTCGAGCGCACAGGTCCAGTCGGCGCCGGCGGCCAGCTCGATGTACGGGCCGGCGTCGGGGGCCTCCAGGCGGCCCTCGGCGGTCTCGCCCCAGCAGTGGATGCTGCCGTCGGTGCGCAGCGCGCAGGAATGGCTGGCGCCGACCACGACCTGGCGGGCGATCACGTTGCTGCCGGTGCGGGGATCCTGGGGGGTGGCCGGGGCCTGTCCGACCGTGTTGATGCCCCAGCACAGCACGTTGTTGGCGTTGGTGCGGCCACAGGCGTGGCCCGATCCCATCGCGATGTCGCGGAAGGTGAGGCCAGGGGCGCCGGAGGGGGTGCGGCCCCAGCAGCGCAGGGTGTTGGACTCGTCCAGGCCACAGGCGCCGCGTGTGCCGACGAACAGGCGACGCAGGGTGGTGGTGGTGGCCTCGGTCTGGCCGTCGCCGTTGCGTCCCCAGCACCGGGTCGTGTTCTGGGCGTCCCGTGCGCAGCCGAAGCTGCCGCCGAGCCCGAGGTCCCGGAACCGCATGTCGCCGACGTGGGCCTCCGCCGTGCCGGTGCCCCCGGCGACCGCGTTGGTGCCGCTGCCGCTGTACGCGGTGGCGACACAGCGCCAGACGTTGCCGACCGCGGTGGCCGCACGGGGGATGGTGTCGCCGGGCCAGGTGGTGGCGGTGGGCACGGGGAAGCCGCCGCCGCCTTCGTACAGCACGTCGTCGCGGTACCAGGCCATCGTGTAGGTGACGGCGTCGCCATCGGGGTCGTTGGCGTTGACGGCCACCTCGCAGCGGAGGTCCCGATCGCCACGCGTGGACCAGCGGGGGCTGACGAGCACGGTGGGATCGTCGGGGGCGGCGTCGACGACGGTGACGGCCGTGATCGAGCGGGTGCTGCTCTTCAGGCCGTCCTGGTCCTGCAGCTGGAGGGTGGCGGAGATGGTGTCGCCCTTGGCGAACAGGGCGGGGTTGGCAGCGCCATCCAGCGTCAGGCCGCTCTGGCCGACGATGGGGTTGCCGCGTCGGCTCCAGGTGACGATCGGCGTGAGCACGTCGCTGGCGTCGGGATCGCCCCACACGCCCTCGATCGTGATCACCGAGTCGGTCCGCGGGTTGGTCGGGACGAGCTGGGCCGAGGTGATCGTGGGGGCGCTGTTGCGCACGGTGACGCTGCGCGACTTGGTGGCGGTGGCGCCGTCGGCATCTGTGGCGGTGACGAAGGCGGTGACGAAGTCGCCCTTCTTGAAGTACTCGCTCGGCAGCTGTGACCCGGTGGCGCCGGGCACGGTGAGGCCGCCGACCTCCCAGCGCCAGGTCAGGGTGATCCCGGCGTCGGTGTCGCCGGGCGTGCCGTCGGGATCGGTGACGCTGGTGACGCTGGCCCGCAGGGTGTCGACGGTGGTGGGCGCGCTCGGGGAGAACACGATGTTGCCAAGCACCGGGGGCGCGTTGATCACCTCGAACGTACCGACCACGTAGGGCGCGCTGCGGGTGACGCCGTCGTGGGCGAACAGGGTGCAGGTGACGAGGTCGCCGCGGCTGAACACG
>JAUHWK010000213.1 GCA_030424555.1 bacterium
CCCCCCGTCGCCATGAAGATCACGGTGAGGACGACCAGATCGCTGGTGAGGTGGGTCATCAGCATGCCCACCGTGACCTCGCCGCGCTGGTCCAGATCCCGAACAGCGAGCTGATTGGCCAGCGCGAGCACGCCGACGAGCGCCAGCAGGGACGGGAGGACGACCGTGGGGCGGTCGATCACGGCGAAGGTGAACGACAGCGTGACCAGCTGACCCACGACGGCGACCCAGCGCAGGCGGGTGAGCCACGCCAACCACATGCGGTTCTCGTCCCCGCCCTCCGCGAGAGCCCAGGGATTCGTGCGGGTCGACCACCATCCAGCGCGTTCGGGCACGCTCACCTCGTGACCGCCTGTATCCGCTGACGGCCCGGGCGGGGGTGCCGCGTCAGGCGGCGGCGAGCGCCTCGACCACGATGTCGAGGCGGGGCCCCTCGACGCCCAGCATGCGGGCCTGGAGGTGCCGGGAGCGGGGGAAGCCCTCGGCGACGTCCCACACGGTCGTGCCGGTGATCTCGACCCCGGGGCCCATCGGCGCGGTGCGCAGGGCCGCGTGGTGGCGAAGGTGGGCGAGAACGGGCCCTTGGTCGGCGTCCACCCGATCGAGCACGGTGCGGGCGTCGACGCTGGGGTCGGCGTCGGCCGGAAGCACGGCGCCGAACGCGCCGAGCAGGCCCGCGTCCTCCCAGGCCGAGGTGGGGGCGGTCGGATCGGCGGGGAGGTGCAGCCCCAGCAGCCGGTGGGGCAGGGCGTCGGCGAACCCCTCGGCCGAGCACGCGGTCAGGCGCCCGTTGAGCCGCAGCCCCACGTCGACGTCGACCGGCCCGTCCACCGTCTTGAGCGGGAGGAGGGCTTGGGTGGGGAGTGGCGTGCCGTCGCGGGACGCGGTGGCGCCCACCCCCCGGAGGCGGCCGGCCAGCGAGACGATGCCGGTCGGGGCCAGGTCGGTGGCGAGGTAGTGCCACGCCTCGGTCCGGGAGGCGGCCAGGGTCCCGTCGTGTCGTGTGACGGTGGTTCGCCACGCGCGCGCCATGCCGGGGGTCCACCGCCAGCCCAGCCGCACCGGGGCGCTGAGGGCCGTTCCGGCGTCGAGGGGCACGGCGGCGCGACGACACCCGACGAGCGCGACAGCGCCCGCGGCGAAGAGGATGCTCCGGCGGCACCATGCGGCCGGCGCCGGTCCCGGCGGGGTGGGGCTCACTCGGACTGCGCGACCCGAGCGCGCACGGCCTCGACCCGGCTGTCGGCCAGGATGGTGCGGAAGGCGTCGCCGGAGGGCGTGGCGAGCACGAGCTCCGCGACCTGGACGGCGCGCTGTGCGGGCAAGGCCTCGAGGTGATCGAGGACGGTGACCACCAGCCCACGGCGCTCGGGTTGGGCCGCCCACCGGGCGACGGCGTCGTCGAGCCCCGGGCGGCGGACCAAGCACGCGGCGGCGCGGATCGGGACCCACGGGATGGTGGCCGGCTGCTCTGCGAGACGCACGAGGTGCTCGTCGGCGTCGTCGCCCAGCACGGTCAGCACGCGCGCACACGACGGGGCGTGGCGGGCGGACAGGAGGCGGATCGCCACGGCTTCGGGCGCCTCGTCGGCCTGGGCCACCGAGGCCGCACACAGCGCCCCCCCGAGGAGGGCGGAGAGGACGGGACGGCCGCGCCGCAGCGCGGGGCCAGCTGACGGGGACGTGCGGGACATCAGGCCTCCCGGCCGGTCCTATGCCGATGCACCGTGAACGGCCGCTTCCGGCGTGTCCGGATGTGTGCTGTCTGTCTGAACCAAAATGGGACGTGATGGGGCCGCGGCGCGCCGGGGATCGTCCAGGCGCCGTGATCTCGTGGGGATCTGGCGAAGGGGCACCGGGTGGCACGGGCGCTGCGAGGGACGATGCAGACCCGACCCTGGAGGCCCCATGACACCCACCGTGAAGGCATTCTTCGACGACGCCACCTGGACCCTGACCTACGTCGTGTACGACGAGGCCACGCGCGACGCGGTCGTGATCGACCCGGTCCTCGACTTCGATCCCCTGGCCGTGTCCACCCGCACCGACAGCAACGATGCCGTGGTGGCGTTCGTCGCGTCCGAGGGCCTGAACGTCCACTGGATCCTGGAGACGCACGCCCACGCCGACCACCTCTCCGGCAGCCAGGACCTCAAGGCCCGGCTGGGCGCCAAGCTCGCGATCGGCGCGGCGATCACCAAGGTCCAAGCGGTGTTCAAGGGCGTGTTCGACCTCCCCGACACGTTCGCGACCGACGGCAGCCAGTTCGACGCGCTGGTGGAGGATGGTGGGCGGATCCACGCCGGGTCCCTGACCTTCGTCGCGATCGCCACGCCGGGGCACACGCCAGCCGACGTCACCTGGTCCATCGCGGACCTGCTGTTCACGGGGGACTCGCTGTTCATGCCGGACTTCGGCACGGGACGCTGCGACTTTCCTGCCGGGTCTGCCGAGGACCTGTACGACAGCATCCAGCGCCTGTACGCCCTGCCGGGTGACACCCGGGTGTTCGTCGGCCACGACTACCAGCCCGGCGGCCGGGCGCTCGCCTTCGAGACCACGATCGCCGCGAGCCGGGAAGGCAACGTCCACCTCCCCGCAGACCGCAGCAAGGAGGACTTCGTGGCGTGGCGGGCCGCGCGGGATGCCACCCTGTCCGCCCCGCGCCTGCTGTACCCCTCGGTGCAGGTGAACGTGGACGCGGGGCGCCTGCCCGCTCCCCATGCCAACGGCCGCCGGTACCTGGTCCTACCGCTGGGCTGAGCCTCGGGATCGCCTGCCCCGTTCGGCCATCCGGTCGGACGGGGCGTCGTGCGTGCGGAGGGTGCGATAGGGGGCCGCCCGACCGAGGGACCGGTGCTGCTTCAAGCGCGTGGGATCGACAAAGCCTGGGGCAGCCGTCCCGTCCTGATCGACGTGGACCTGACCGTCCAGCCCGGCGAGGTCATCGGCCTCGTGGGGCCCAACGGCTGTGGCAAGTCCACGCTGTTGTCCATCCTGGCAGGCCATGGGGACGCCGATGGCGGCGAGGTGATCCGGCGCGCGGCGGTGGGCTTCCTCGGGCAGGAGCCGGTGTTGCCGCCGGGCACCGTCGGGGAGGCGGCGGACGCGGCGCTGGCCTGGCACCGGGCGCTGCTGCACGACTGGCAGGCGGCGCTCGACGCGGGCGACGTGGACACGGCGGGGGCGCTGCAAGGCCGGCTGGACCTGGTCGGATGGGACCTCTCGCACACGGTCGATGCCGTCCTGGATCGGGTCCAGGCGCCACCGCGCGATGCGGACGTCGGGCCGCTGTCGGGGGGAGAGCGCCGGCGGGTGGCCCTGGCCCACGCCCTGTTGTCGAGCCCAGACCTGCTGCTGTTGGACGAGCCCACCAACCACCTGGACGCGGAGGCGGTGGGGTGGCTGGAGGCCTTCTTGGACGGGTTCGAGGGGGGCGTCGTCCTCGTGACCCACGATCGCTACCTGCTGGAGGCCGTCGCGACGCGCATCGTCGAGCTGGAGCCGGGCGAGGCGGTCTCGTACGACGGCAGCTACGGCGACTACCTGGTGGCGCGGGCGGAGCGGATCTCGGCCCTGCACGCGGCCGATGCGGCCCGTCGCAACCTGCTGCGGCGCGAGGCGGCCTGGGCTGCCCGATCGCCGGCAGCCCGGTCCACCAAGCAGAAGGCCCGCCTGGATCGCCTGGATGCCCTCAAGTCGTCCGATCCGCTGCCCTCGGACGATGGGTTCTCGCTGGACCTTCGGACCGGGGCGCGTCTGGGCCACACGGTCCTGGAGATCCGGGGCCTGCGCAAGGCGTTCGGAGACCGGCCGATCGTGCGAGACCTCGATCTGGACATCTTGCCGGGGGATCGGCTCGGCATCGTGGGACCCAACGGGGCCGGCAAGTCGACGCTGCTGTCGCTGCTCGCGGGAACCCTGTCCCCCGACGCCGGCACCATCCGCCGCGCGCCCCGGGTCCGCGCCGCCCTGCTGGATCAGCACCGCACCGGGCTCGACGACGACGCCACGCTGTTCGAGAACGCGGGTCAGGGCAACGACACCGTCGACCTGGGCGACCGCACCATCCACGTGGCGGGGTTCCTCAAGAAGTTCCTGTTCGAGCGCGACCAGTTCGACCAGCCGGTGTCGGTGTTGTCGGGCGGCGAGCGCGCGCGGCTGCTGCTCGCCCGCCGGATGCTGGACGGCGCCCAGCTGCTGCTGCTGGACGAGCCCACCAACGACCTGGATCTGTCGACCCTGCGGGTGCTGGAGGAGGCGCTGCTCGCGTTCGACGGGGCGGTCGTGACCGTCACCCACGATCGGGCCTTCCTCGACCGCGTGTGCACGGGGGTCCTCGCGTTCCATGGGGAGGGCGAGGTGGTTCGCTACGCGGACCGGGGTCAGTGGCTCGCAGCCCGCGCCAGCCGTCGCGCCGACGCCGCAGCGGTGCAAGCCCAGGCCGCCGTCGCCCCATCGCCCCCGCCAAAGCCCGCGGGGGGCACGAAGGCCCAGCGCCTGTCCTACAAGGAGCAGCGCGAGCTCGAGGCCCTTCCGGCGCGCATCGAGCAGCTGGAGACCGAGCAGGCGACGCTCGAAGCCACCCTGGGGGACCCGGCCACCTATCAGCGAGACGATCTGGACCCGAAGGCGCTGGTGGCGCGCCTGGAGGCTGTCGAGGTCGAGGTGCTGGAGGCGTACGGGCGCTGGGAGGCCCTGGAGGGACGGGGATGAGCGGCCCCCGATCTGTGCGAGCCACTCCGCGCCGGGGGAGCCCGGGCACGGCGTGGCGCGGGGTGCGCTGGGGCGCCGTGCTGGCAGCGCTCAGTGGGGCGGGCGGCTGACGCCGAGCTTCTTCATCCGGCTCTGCAGGGTGGTCGGCTTCATCCCGAGCAAGGCCGCCGCGCCGTCGTCGCCGTACAGCCGTCCCTGGGTCCGGAGCAACGCCGCGCGGATGTGGGCCGCCTGGGCTTCGTCGAGGCTCGGGAACGGCCCGTGCGCGGGGACGGTCGGGGTGGGGTCGGGAGCGCGCAGCCCGAGATCGTCGGCCCCGATCGAGCCAGACGGGACCAGGATCGTCGCCCGCTCGAGCGTGTTGCGCAGCTCGCGCACATTGCCGGGCCAGGGGCGGGTCCCGAGGGCGGCGAGGGCGTCGGGCGACACCTGCCATGGACCGCGCCCGATGCGGGCGGCGAGGGCGGCGAGCAGCGTGTCGATCAGGGCGGGGAGGTCGTCGCGGCGGGCCCGAAGGGGCGGAAGGTGCAGCGGGAACACGGCGAGTCGGTAGTACAGGTCCTCCCGGAACCGCTTGTGGGCGACGGCGTGGTCGAGGTCGACGTGGCTCGCCGCCAGCACGCGCACGTCCACGCGGACAGGGCGGTCGGCGCCGACGGGGGTGATCACCCCCTCCTGCAGGACCCGGAGGAGGGCCGCTTGGGCAGCTGGTGCCATCTCGCCGATCTCATCGAGGAACAGGGTGCCGCCATCGGCCGCCTGGAACCGCCCAAGGCGCTTGTCGGCCGCGCCGGTGAACGCGCCCGCGACGTGTCCGAACAGCTCGTCCTCGACCATGCCCTCCGGGATGGCCCCACAGTTCACCGCGACGAAGGGGGCGTCGGCCCGATCGGACCAGGCGTGGATCGCCCGGGCGACCACTTCCTTGCCGGTGCCGGTCTCGCCCTGGAGCAGGACGGGGCTGTCGGTGCGCGCGACCTGGCGGGCGGCGTCGACGAGGCGGCGCATCGCAGGGGTCTGGGAGGTGCGCTTGAGCTGCTCGCGCGCGTCGCCCCATGAGGAGGCATCCGCGAGGCGGGCGACGGTCTCGGCGCGTCGGCGGGCGCGATCGAGGCGGCCCGCCGCGTCGGCGTAGGCCATCGCCAGGCTGACGATGCGTCCGACCACCCCCGCGAGCGCGACCTGGGCGGCTGGGTAGGGTGTGCACGTCGCGCGGTCGAGCGTGATCACGCCCAGGGTCCGGTCGTCGGCGAACAAGGGCACGACCATGCATCCGTGGCCATCGGGGAGGTCGAGCACGCCGTCGTAGGGATCGCCCTCCTCGCCCGCGTGGTCCTCCTCGGTGAGGGCGACCGCACGGCGGCACTCCAGCGCGCGCCGGATGGTGGGGAAGGCGTCGAGATCGAGGTCGTGGGCGCGCACCTCGGGGGAGGCGAGGCGTCCCTCGGCGCGGCGCATGCGCAGGGTCTTGCCGTCGAGCTCGAAGATGCTGGCGAGATCGTAGGGGACGAGCTCCGACAGGGCGCCCAGCGCCCGGCTGAGGACGTCGTCGATCGCGTCGGGCCGGGCGGCGAGGCGCGCCAGCTCGTCGAGGTCCTGTGCCACACCCGTCCATCCACTCATGCTGCCTCCGGTGCTCGGACACCGATATCGCGTCGTGCGACTGACCGACATGTCGTCGATGTTCGCGCCGCGTGACGAAATGTCGTTTGGGTGTCGGGTGCGGGGGCCTGCAAACGGGAGGAACGACAGGCACAATGCCGTGCCCCACGCCGTCTCCGGCCCACGGCGGGCGGTGGTCGTCGTCCGGTGAGCGCCTACGCTGGGGACGTCGAGGGTCGAGCGCGCTGCTCCCCTCGGCGCTTCACCCTGGATCTGGAGATCGCATGAACACGCACCGCACCATCGACATCGGCATCGAGGAGTCCGCCCGCCAGGAGGTCGTCGCGGGCCTCGAGCGCGTGCTGGCCGACACCTGGGCGCTGTACGTCAAGACACACGCCTTCCACTGGAACGTGACGGGGCCGATGTTTCAGACCCTGCACCTGATGTTCGAGGAGCAGTACCGCGAGATGTGGGGCGCGACCGACGTCCTCGCGGAGCGGATGCGCTCGCTGGGAGAGTTCGCCCCGGCGTCCGGCACCGAGATGACGTCGCGCACCCGGATCGCGGAGGCCGAGGGCGTGCCGGTCGCGCTCGACATGGTCGCCCAGCTGGTCGAGGGGCACGAGCAGGTGATTCGGACGCTTCGAGAAGCGTTTCCCGCGGCC
>JAUHWK010000701.1 GCA_030424555.1 bacterium
CTGCGACGGCCAGCGGATCGTCGGGGAGCGCGAAGTGGTCGAAGCCGATGCGGGTCCAGCCCCCGGACCGCAGCAGGTCGTGGGCGTGGAGCAGCAACGCGAGCCGGGCTTCCTGGTCCGGAAGCTCCTCGGGGTCGAACGCTTCCTGGTGGGGCTTCATCCAGGGCACGTGGGCGTACCCAAACACCGCCAGGCGGTCTGGGGCCATATCACACACCCCCTCCAGGGTGCGGGACCACGTGTCGAGGGTCTGGCCCGGCAGGCCGTACATCAGGTCCACGTTGACCGAGAACCCATGCGCCCGTGCCGCCGCGAGCCGATCCCGCACCATGCCCGGACGCTGGGGACGCCCGACCGCCTCGCAGACCTTCGGATCCAGGCTCTGGACCCCGTAGCTGAGGCGCGTGAACCCGAGGGACCGGAGGCGCTCCAGGTGGGCATCCGTGGTCACGTCTGGATCGGCCTCGATGGACGCCGAGAAGGTCTCGTGCAGCGGACGCCACGCGGTGACCATCGCGAACAAGCGCTCCAGCTGGTCTGGGGTCAGCCAGGTCGGGGTGCCCCCCCCGAGGTGGAGCCGCGCCACCTGGACATCGGGCTTGGGCAGCGCGTTGAGCTGGGTCTCCAGGGCATCCAGGAAGCGGTCCCCCGCCGCCTGCTGCCGTGCCACGACCATCGTGCAGCCGCAGTACAGGCACTGGTCCTGGCAGAACGGAACGTGGACGTACAGCGCCACCGGGCCACGCAAGGGCGCGATGCCCTCGGACAGCAGCGTGCTCTCCGCTTGGATCGACGTCCAGCGCGGGACGATCGGGTAGCTCGTGTAGCGGGGACCCGGGCGGTCGTGGGCGCGGAGCAGCTCGGCCTCCCGCGAGGACAGCCGGACCCTCGCCACGTCGGTTCGCGGTCGACCCATGACACACCTCCGGTTTGGGAGGGGTGCAACGGCCGTGCCGAAGCCATGTTCGTTCCTTGGATCCGGCGCCCGACCGCGCGGCGTCCGGGGATCAGCCCTCGGCCTGCCCCAGCGTGCCCTCGGCCTTGGCGGCGAGCCAGTCCTCCATGAACGCGGAGATCCGGCCGTCCAGCACGCCGGAGACGTCGCCGACCGTGGTGCCGGTGCGCAGGTCCTTGACCTGCTGGTACGGCGCCATCACGTAGCTCCGGATCTGACTTCCGAACCCGATCTTCATCTTCTTGGACTCGGCCTCGGCCTGGGCCTCGAGGCGCTTGTCGACCTCGAGCTGGTACAGGCGCGCCTTGAGCATCTTCATCGCCTTGTCGCGGTTCTTGTGCTGGCTACGCTCCGCGCTGCACTTGACCACCACCCCCGAGGGACGG
>JAUHWK010000214.1 GCA_030424555.1 bacterium
GGGGCACCGCGGAACGACGACCACGCGACGTCCTCCCCGTGCTGATCGGACAGCGTGAAGTCCTCGGGGATGTCACCGACGTCGAGCATGGGTCCTCCAGCACTGGGGGGCGATTGATGGGGGTGGGTCGGGAGCCCAGTGAGCCGCTCCGTGGAGGGTCCCGCGGGCGGTCAGGCAGCGGCGCTCAGGCGGTGAAGCCCAGCTCGCGCCCACCGGGGGCGCCCGTCGACACGCCATCGCGCCACACGGCCTCGCCCCGCAGGATGGTCATCACCGGCCGTCCGCGCAACGTGAAGCCCGCGAACGGTGACCAGTCCAGACCACCGGCCTTGGGGGGCGCCAGCGACAGATCGCCCTCGGGATCGACCAGGACCAGATCGCCGTCGAAGCCCACCTCGATGCGACCCAAGCGGGGCAAGCCGAAGCGTCGCGCCGGCGCCTCGCTCGTCCAGCGGACCAGGCGGGGCAGGCCGAGCTCGCCGCGCACGGCCCGGTCGAGCAACAACGGGAACCAGCTCGACGCCATCGGCATCCCGCCGGGCGTGTCCGGGTAGGCGACGTCCTTGTCGACGGCAGGCACGGTGTGGTGCCCACTGGCGACGCCCGAGAGCGTCCCCTCTCGCAGGGCGGACCACAGCGCCGACTGGTCGGCCTCGCCCCGGAGCGGGGGGTCGCACACGGCGCGGGTCCCCATCCGGCCGATCGCGGTGTCCCGCAAGAACAGGTGGGGGGCGAGCACGCCCGCCGTGACCACCCCGTCGGCGTCGACCGCGTGCTGGGCCAGCCAGCGCACCTCGGCCTCCGACGCCGCGGCGACCAGGTGCAGGTCCCGCCCATGCTTGCGGGCGACGGGGACGACCGCGTCCCACAGGGCGATGATCTCGTCCGGCGTGTGGATGCGCGCGTGCTCCGCCGCGTCCTCGGCCCCTTCGTACACCGCCGACCGGGCAGCGCGCGTGGAGGGCAGGCTGCCGTCGACGACGACCGGCCGGTCCCCAGAGGACAGCCAGGCCTCCAGCTGCTCGGGCGTGGGATCGGACCCCGGCCCCCGGTGCCCGCAGGCGATACGCACGCCAGGGGTGCGCTCGGGCGGGCCGTCCTCGCCCACTTCTCCGCCCGCGTGCACGTACACGCCGAAGTGCACCGCCGAGACCCCGGCCAGCCCGGCCAGTCGAGCGCGCAGGGCCTCCCGCGTGCGCGGGGGATCGTCGCGATCGTCGAGCAGCATGGAGGTGACGCCCTTGGCCAGCGCCGCCGACGTGGCCGCCCGAACCGCCGCCGCATCCCGCAGCGGCAGCGTGGCGAGCGTGTCGATCGCGCCTGGCAGCAGCCAGCGTCCCTCGGCGTCGACCTCTTCACCGACCGTGCGGCCGATGGACGGACCGACCTGCGCGATGACGCCGTCCTCCACGAGGACGTCGCCCACGACGGTGCGATCGGGCAAGGCGAGCAAGGCCCGCCGGATGGTCAGGGATCCAGGCATGGCCGGCCGACTAACGCCCAGGCGCCTCGTCAGCCCCTGACACCTCGCCGCGCCGTGCCTGCCACGCGCCCAGCAGCGCGCCCGAGAGGAGGGCGTAGAGCAAGGAGGGGAGGACCAACCACCACAGGAAGATCACCGCGATCGGCGCGGACCTCAGCGCCTCGATCACCACGGTCCCGAGGGGGGGATGGTGCGGCCTGGCCATGGACGACGGCACCGCCATCCCGACGACCCACCACAACCCCAGCAGGCCCCACACCGAAGCCCTGGTCCCCACGGCCCGCCGAACGCCGACCCATCCAGACGGCGCAGGACCGTGCCACTGGAGGAAGGCGATCACGCCGACCCCGCCGCACAGCGGCACCACCAGCCAAAGCCACGCCGACAGCTCCGGAACGAACGCGAGACACAGGGCGGCCACCACCACGCCGTGCAGCCCCTGCACCCCCGCTGCCTCCACCCGCGGTCGCAGCGGGCGCAGCGGGGGATGGCGCACGGGTCAGGCCTCGACGGGGTGGTTGACGTGGCCCATCTTGCGCCCGGGACGGGCCTGGGCCTTGCCGTACAGGTGGACGTGGGCGCCTGCCGTGCCGATCCAGGTGGGGACGGTGTCGACGTCGTCGCCGAGCAGGTTGACCATGCGCCAGGCGCCGGGTCGACGCGACGGATCGCCGAGCGGCCAGCCCAGCACGGCGCGCAGGTGCTGCTCGAACTGGGAGGTGACCGCGCCATCCTGGGTCCAGTGGCCGCTGTTGTGGACCCGCGGCGCCAGCTCGTTGACGGCGAGGGAGCCATCGGCCCCGACGAACATCTCCACCCCCATCACGCCCACGTAGTCGAGCGCGTCGACCACTTGGCGGGCGAGTTCCTCGGCGGCCTCGGCGACGCCCCGGGTGGCTCCGGCGGGCACGTCGGTCGTGTGCAGGATGTGATCGCGGTGGGTGTTGCGAACCAGCTCGTAGGCGCGCACCTCCCCCGTGGCCGAGCGCGCGATCACCACGCTGCCCTCCCAGGCGAAGTCCACGAAGCCCTCGGCGATGATCGCCACCCCCGGAAACCCAGCGGTCAGCGCATCCCAGGCTGCGTCGACGTCGTCGCCCGGACGCACGATGCGCTGGCCCTTGCCGTCGTAGCCGAGCTGGGCGGTCTTGAGGACCACGGGCGTGCCGCGCGCCGCGAGGAACGCCGCGACGTCCCCAGCAGCGGTCATCGGCGCCCACGGGGCGGTCTGAACCCCCGCCTCATCGCGCAGGAAGGACTTCTCGGCGATCCGATCCCGGCACACGGCGAATGCCCGCGGACCCGGGTGGACGGTCGTGACCTCGGCCAGCGCCTCGGCGGTGTGGCCGGGGACGTTCTCGAACTCGAACGTGACCACGTCGCAGGCCCGGCCAAACGCCTGCAGGGCCTCGACGTCGTCGTACGCCCCCAGGGTGACCTGGTCCGTGACGTGCATCGCCGGGCCGACGGCGGGGGCGTAGACGTGGCAGCGCACCCCCAACGGCGCCGCGTCCAACGCCATCATCCGGCCGAGCTGGCCGCCGCCGAGGATGCCGACGACCGGTGCGCTCACGCTCCCTCCGGGGCGTCGACCGGGATCTCGGCGACCGACGCGGTCTGCTCCGCCTGCCACACGGCGATCCGGTCCGCGAGGGCTTCATCCCCGAGCGCTACGATCCGGGCCGCGAGCAAGCCGCCGTTCTTGGCCCCGGACGCGCCGATCGCCAGCGTGCCGACCGGCACCCCACCGGGCATCTGCACGATGCTCAGGAGGCTGTCGAGGCCGTTGAGCGCACGGCTCTTCACGGGCACGCCGAGCACAGGCAGGGTGGTCATGCTCGCCACCATCCCCGGGAGGTGGGCCGCCCCGCCCGCACCGGCCACGATCACCTTCAGACCCCGGCGCCGCGC
This sequence comes from bacterium, assembly GCA_030424555.1. Classification (GTDB taxonomy): domain Bacteria; phylum Myxococcota_A; class UBA796; order UBA796; genus JAUHWK01. The sequence continues at coordinate 3,395 of JAUHWK010000214.1, forward strand.
GGACTTGGCGTACTCGACCAGGCGGTCCGGGGTGCGGTGCGCGCTCACGATGCGCGCCTCGTGGGACACGCCGAGCGCCTCGAGCACCTCCACCGCGGGCTTCATCGTCGGCCAGTCGCTCTGGCTCCCCATGATGACGCCGACCACCGGTCCTGCCATGCCGTCCTCCGCTCAGGGCCGGCTGCTAACCCCTCATCCACCGATGCGGCCGAGGGCCGCCTGGATGTTCAGGCCCTCCACCTCGTCGACCGCCTGCTCGCTGGCTTCCCACGCCTGCGCGACCTGGTCGATCCAGCCGGTGGCCAAGGCCGCGATCTCCCCGTCCAGGCCTTCGATCGCCCGGCGTCGGAGGTCGAGGCTGCCGACCATGGCCCGGGCCCGCACCGCCGAGCCCCGGGGCAAGCGACGGAACCACGCCTCGCGCCGCGCCCCTTCGTGGGTCGCGTCGGCGACGATCTCCACGAGCGCGTCCTCTCCCTGGCTCCGCACCGGAACCGGACCGCCGGCCCGCAGGGTCGTGCCGTCGTCGGTCGCCGCGTACAGCCGACAGCCTTGGTCGGGCAGGGCCATAAGCGAGAACACCCCCTCGGCGTCGGTGGTCGCGACCCGGCCCCGCAAGCAGCCGCCGACCACGGCCCCCTCGATGCCCTGGCCGCCGTCGTCCAGCACCTTGCCCGACACCTCGAACGTGTGGAACCGGGCGGGCTGGCAGGTGCCCCACCGGTCCCGCTCCGCCTTCTGCCAGCGGATCGTCACGGTGGGCTCGGCCCCGACCCACAGGCCGGCCGTGCCGCTCTCCTGGTTGGCCGTGAGCACGACCCACCCGTCCTCCACCGCGACGAAGGCGCCGCCATCGGCCTTGTACGCACCGTCCGCCAACGACTCCGGTGCCTTGCAGCGCGCGAGCCGACCGCCCACCGCCAGCGCCTTCAGGGCCTCTCCGGCGTGATCGGGGAACCCCTCGGGCGTCTCCTCGGGCGCAGGCTCCGCGGGGACCTCGGCCGGTGCGGGCTCCGGCGCGGCAGGCGCCTCCGCGGGCGTCGGCGGCTCCTGGGAGCCCCCACAAGCGAACACCAGACCAAGCAGGCACGTCGGGGCGAGCAGTCGGAGCATTGGGGCACCTCCGCGGGGGGGCGTACCGCGATGGACGCGCGGGGGCATGGTCCACGCGAGGCGCACCATGGCTGTGCTAGCGTGCGCGGTCCGTGGAGGGTGGATGGCACGGTGGCCCGTGGGATGGATCGTGGTGGGCGCGTGCCATGGCACGGTCTCCGAGACGCCCGCCACCCCCGATCCGTCCGAGGACTCCGCCACGCCGGACACCGACACGGACGCCGGCGAGACCGACGCTGTCGGGGTTCCGACCGCCTACCCGCGGCTCGACACCGCACACGGCACGCCCGATCTCGACGGCTGCACCACGGTGTGCGTGACGCCGACGTCCGTCCCCGACGCGCCCACCGCACCGCGGGACTCCGGGTGGACGCCCTTCGAACCCCTCGTCGCGGTGCCCAACCGGCTCGGGCAGCGCGAGGGCCGGTGTCCGCAGGGATCCACGCCCGGTCCCCCGGTCCCCATGGCAGACCGCGCCCACCACCTGAGCCCCACCACGACCCGCCCCGTCACCCTCGGCATGGTCCCGTCCTGCCAGATCTCGACCCCGTCCCCTGTCCTGCGGTTTGATCTCACGCCCGAGGTCAGCGGCACGGTGCCGGTCCACCTTCGGATCACGGTGGACGGCACGCCGTGGCCCATCCCCACGCCTGGCACCCGCTGGGCGACCGGAGACCACGGTGCGCTGGTCGCGGTCCACGAGGGAACCGGCCAGGTCGTCCGGTTCCCGGCCCCCACCACGTCCGACGCGGTGACGAGGCCCCTGCGCCGAGGACGCCACCACCTGCGCTGGGACCGTGGGGACGGGACGCCCACCCACCCAGGCCGCGGCTGGACTGGGACCCTGATCGCGGCAGCGGAGGGCACGGCGTCGATCGAGCTGCCGTACCAGCTGGTCCGCATCGAGGAATCCCGTGACGGCGGGCGCTCGATCGTCCGCCAGATCGGATCCGCGGTGGCCTCCCTGCTGGGCTTGAACTTCCAGCACCGCGGCGACATCCCCGCGGCCATGCCGGAGGGTCCCTGGTCGCGCATGGACGTCCTCGCCGACGACGCCCGCCAACAAGTCGAAGTCCGCTGGGCCGCCGCGGTGGACGCGCCTGGAGGGGTGCTCGCGGCGCCGCCGGCCGAGGAGCGTTTCTGGTCCGGGGAGCTCGCGCTCGACACGGGGGACGGCATGACCGTCACCTCGTCGTTCTGCCACGACGAGGCCCTGCCGGCCGACGCCCTGAACCGCGCGCGCAGCGTGGCCGAAGGGACCTTCCCCCGCACCGACAGCGGGCTCCCGTCCGGCCGATGGTCCTGTCGCTCCGACCGACCCGACGAGGACGTCCTCCAGGTCAAGCTCGCCCCCCTCCCAACCTGGCACCTCCCCTGCGTGAGCCTGCTTCCGTCGTTCGGATGCTGGCGCTACCCGGCGGAGAACGAAGGGACGTGGGTGTCGCTGCGCCCACGGCCCGACCGCGGCGACCTCGCCCTGGTCTGGCACGACCTCGACGTGTTCGCCGGCACCACCCGGCTGACGCTCGGCCACTACCGATTCACGTCGCCCCACGAGCGGGTGACGGGCGGGGATGGCTCCCTGTCCGGATGGTTCACGGGTGCGGCAGGGGAGGTCCACCTGACGAACCCGCGCAGCCTGTGGACGACGCCGGTCCGTCCGGTCCCGATCCACCCCGGGGTCCAGGACCAGATCGTGTTCCCGCGCGTCGTCCACACCCTGACCTTCCTCCAGGATGGCAAGCCGTGGACCCGTCCCCCACCACCCCCCGGCGTCGCCCAGTCGACCGGCTACTCGCTCGAGGCCACCCCGTGGGTCGCGGTGGAAGCCCGCGATCCCGGGACCGCCCCCCAGGGCCTCCAGGGCCTGGTCGGTGAGGCATGGAGCGTGGGTCCCCCCTTCGAGATCCCCACCGACGGACGCCCAGTCCGCCTCTGGGTGGCACCGCCGCCCGCCGAACACGCCGTGGGCCTGCAGACCTTCGACCTCGGCGAGACCCCGACCGAGCTCGTCGTCGACCTGACCACCACCCCCCTCACGCTGCACTTCGACCACGTCCCCGCAGACGGCCAACCCCTCGTGGTGTCGGAAGCCGCCTACCAGAAGTCCACCGCCACCCCTCCCGTAGACTGGGACCGCACCTCCCCCTGGACCCTCCAGGTCGTCCAAGGCGGCACCTTCGACATCGGCTGGCAGTGCGGCCCCACCGATCCCTCCTGCGGCGACGACCCCATCCGCTGGCTCGCCCGCACCCTCCTCATCCCCCCCTGACCAACCCAACCCCCGTTGCCGAAGGCAACAAACCCGTTGCCGAAGGCAACAACCCAACCCAACCCCGAAAACCCTGCGGCTCTCCCCCTGCGGAGGGGTGAGGGGATTCGGGGCGAGCATGGCGCCGGCATCGGCGTGGGAGGCGAGGAAGGCCGACGAAGGCGATGCAGCGCAT
>JAUHWK010000215.1 GCA_030424555.1 bacterium
GTGCAGGGCCACCGCCCCTCCCATCGACAAGGCCACGACGTCGATCTCCTCGGGCGCGAAGCCGGTCTGGTCGACCACGTACTGGATCGCGGCGTACCCGTCGTCCTCCAGGACCCCGTCCCGCTCGGGCTCGCCGTCGGACGTGCCGTACCCACGGTAGTCGATCGCGAACACGTCGTGGGTGTCGGCCTGCCAGTACAGCTCCAGCCGCGACTTCGTGTTGTCGGTGGCGATGTGGTTGTTGATCCCGTGCAGGAACACGAGCGGCCGCTTGCCTGCACGGTGCGCCCACAGGCCCGACAACCGGGTGCCATCCGCGCTCGTCACGTCGACCAGCTCCCACGCCTCCTCGGGAATCACGTCGCTGGACAGGTCGTAGGCCTCGGTCGTGTCTGCCGCGAGGAACAGCCCATCCAGCGACAAGCACCCGAACGCCGGCATCAGCACGAGGAAGGGAAGCATCAGACGGATCATGGGGCGCCTCCCGCGGCGCGCTGTGCCCGCCGGCCTTCGCCCTTCTTGGGCAGCCGGACGTTGACCCCAAGGGTCGCGCGGATGCTCCCCACGTTCCCCGGACCGATCCAGGTGACGGCCCCGACGTCGGTGTTGCGGTGGAACCCGTGCCAGCCGAGCTCGAGCTGCACCCCGACCCGTGGACGGGCCTGGATCTCGGTGCCGAGCATCAGGCCGGGCACGGCACGGGCCTGTGGGAACGGCTGGTAGAACACCTCGCCCCCCACGTACAGGTGGTGGCGGGCGGTGCCGACGGGCTTGCCGAGGTCCCAGGTGAACACCGCGCTGGGCTGCAAGAACATCCGGAACGCCGTGCCCTCCCCGCCCGGGCCGTTGTCGCCCACGTGCCAGGTCGTGTTCATGTCCAGCATGATGCGAGGACGGCCGCCGTCGGCATCCAGCACCATGGTGGACACCCCGAGGTCCCACGAGAACACCCCGATCAGGATCGGACCGGTCGGGTAGACCGCGGCGTGGACATCCGTGCGGCCATCGATGCCGTATCGCCACCCCACCCCCACGAACGGCAGCGGAACCGGCGCCCCGGCGTACTCGACGAAGGGCCCGCCGGCGGACACCGTCACCGCGTGCTGGCCGGCCTCCAGCGGCGCGAGCGCCCGGGAAGCATGGCAGCCCGCCCCCAGGGAGGCGCCCAGGACCCACGCCGCGACATGACGCGATGAAACCCACATGTCCCCTCCCTACCACAGGCGGCTCGCCCCGTGCCGAACGATCCACGCTCGCCTGCCGCCCCCGGGGATCGCGCGAGATCGCTGCATCACCCCGGCGCAACCCCGCGAACTCCGCTAGAGCGCGAGCCGCCCGGAGGTCCCGTGAACAGCCGTCCCGATCCCCAGGTCCTCGCCGTCGATCTCGCCGCCTTCACCGCCGACGTGGAGGCCCTGCGGGCCGAGCTCGACGCCGCGCGCGGCCCCCAGGACGCCGCCCACCTCCGTCGGATCACCCGCGTGGCGCGCAGCCTGTGGGCCGCCGGCTGGATCCTCGCGTGGATCCCCAACCCGTTCAGCGTGTTGTTCCTGGCCGCGTCTCGCTCGCTGCGCTGGACCTCGATCGCCCACCACACCCTGCACCGCGGCTACGACAAGGTACCGGGCCTCGCCGAGCACGAGACCAGCAAGGGCTTCGCGAAGGGCTGGCGCCGCTGGTGGGACTGGCCGGACGTGCTCGACCCTGCCGCCTGGCAGCGGGAGCACAACCACCTGCACCACTACCGCCTCGGGGAGGAGGCCGATCCCGACGTCGTGGAGCTCAACACGTCCGTGATCGCCGAGCTGCCGTTCGTCGCCCGGTGGGCCGCAGCCCTCGGCTGGACCGCGGTGTGGAAGGTCGTCTACTACGCCCCCAACAACCTGCGCGTGCTGCTCGACCACCAGCTCGGGCCCCGCGAGGACCTCCCCGCAGACACCCGCCTCGACCTGCGCATGCTCGATCCACGGGACGCCCGCGGACGCACCGTCTGGCGTCGGAGCCTCGGTCCCTGGGCCCTGTGGACCTTCGTCGCGATGCCGCTGCTGTTCCTGCCCCTGGGCCCGATCGCGATCGCCAGCGCGGCCCTCAACAGCGTCCTCGCGGAGGTCCTGACCAACCTCCACACCTTCCTGGTGATCGTCCCCAACCACGCGGGCGGGGACGTGTACCGGTTCGAGGGCAAGCCCTCGGGACGTGGGGAGTTCTACGTCCGCCAGGTGACCGGGTCGGTGAACTTCCGGACCGGCGGCGACCTCAACGACGCCTTGCACGGCTGGCTCAACTACCAGATCGAGCACCACGTGTGGCCCGACCTCAGCATGCGCCAGTACCAGCTGGCCCAGCCCCGTCTCGCGGCGATCTGCCGCGCCCACGGCGTGCCGTACATCCAGCAGAGCGTGTGGGTGCGGGTTTGGCGTACCCTGCGGGTGATGACCGGCTCCGAGCGCAGCCCCGTGGTCCGGATCGTCGACACCCGGAGCGCCGCGGCCTGAGCGTCCGTTCGTGCCGTCCCACGGTCCTCTGCATTTTCCCTCCGGTCTGCTGCCTTCGGCCCCCGAACGCCTGTGCCCCCGTCCCTGTCGATCGTGATCCCCGCCGCCCCCGTGGAGCCCGCCCTGCCGCGGCTGCTGGAGGCGTTGGCGGCGCAGGACGACGGCGACCTGTCGATCGAGGTGGCCCGGGGGGCGAGCCGCGCGGAGGCGCTCAACCAGGGCACGCACCGTGCGACCGGCGCCCACGTGTGGTGGCTGCACGCCGACACCCGCCTCCTGGGCGGAGAGCTGGCAGCCCTGCGGGCCTCCCTCGCCCGCGCCCCCGACGCCCTGCACTGGTTCGACCTCGCCTACGACCGAGACGGTCCCTGGCTCACGCAGCTCAACGCCCGGGGCGCCAACCGCCGCTCCCGGTGGCTGGGCGCCCCCTACGGAGACCAGGGCCTGTGCCTGTCGCGGGCGGCCTTCATGCGGGTCGGGGGGTTTCCCGAGGACGCCGCCTACGGCGAGGACCACCTGTTCGTGTGGCGGTGCCGGCGCGCCGGGATCCGCCTGCACCCCGTCGGGATCCCACTGCACACCAGCGCCCGCCGCTATCGGGACGAGGGCTGGGCCCGCACCACGGCGCGGTTCGCCTGGCGGTTCTTCGCACAAGCCGGCCCCGAGGCGTGGGCCCTGTGGCGGGGCCGATGAATGGACGCCTGGCCGTGTTCACCAAGACGCCTGGGCGGTCCCCGGTCAAGACCCGGCTGGCGGCCGAGCTCGGGGAGGCCCCGGCGCACGCCTTCTTCGCGCGGTCGGTGGCCGCGGTCACCGAGACCGTCCAGGCGTTCCTGGCGACCCACCCCGGATGGACGGCCGCCTGGCATGTCGCCGAGGAAGACGCCGTGGACGATCCCCGCTGGCGCACCCTGCCCGCCGCCGTGTGGACGGGACCGGGCGACCTCGGGGCACGCATGGCCCGAGCCTGGACGGCGGGCCTCGCCACCCACGGCGCGAGCCTCTTGCTCGGCGCCGACGCCCCCCAGGTGGACGAGGGCGACCTCGCCGAGGCCGCCGAGGCGCTGGCGTCTGGACGCACGGTGCTCGGCCCGGCCACGGACGGCGGGTTCTGGCTCGCCGGCGGCACCGCACCGTTGCCCGCCGCTGCGTGGACCGACACGCCCTGGTCCTCGCCCGACACCCTACGGCGGTTCCGTCCCCACCTGGGCGATCCCGTCGTCCTCCGATCCCTCACCGACGTCGACACGGCCGCCGACATCGCCCCGTGCCTCCGCGCGTTCCGCCCCCCCGTCCGAGGGGCCCGCGCCCGCGCCGCAGACTGGCTCCGAGAGCACTAGCGCGCCGACCCACTAGGACGCCCAGCCCACGGTCCTCGCCCGTCCCTCACGTGCCTAGACCGAACAGGCGGCCCCACCCAGCACGCAGAACCGGGCACAGTGGGGATGGTTGAGCGCCACCGCCCGGTCGGCGTCGGCGAGCGTCGTGCCCAGGGAGAAGGCCGGATCGTCTGCGATCAGCGTGCAGGCGAGCACCTCGGGACGGTCCTTGTCGCGCCCCCGCACCACCATCCGGCTGCGGCTGCACATCACGTCCGATGGGGTCTTGCCGAGGATCCCCCAGCACGCGGTGGTGATCTCGGGGACGTCCTCGGCCTCGTCCATCTCGGGGAACAACACCAGCGACGCCGGATCGTCGGCTGCGATCGGGAGACCGTGGGCCGCAAACAGGCCCGCGTACCCGGCCCGCATCGACGCCTCGTCGTCCCCGAACGCCAGCCGTCCCGCCACCGACACCGACACACCCAGCGCGTGCAGGCGCTGGAGCCCCCGCAGTGCCGGCTCGAAGCTCCGGGGTCCGCGCTCCGCCTCGTGGCGCGCCGCGGTGAAGTGGTCCAACGACACCCGCATCGACAGCCGCCCGGGGTGCTGTGCGACCAGCGCGGCCAACGCGTCCTCCCGACGCTGCACCGGCCGCATCCCGTTGGTGAGGACCAGGACATCGAACCCACGCGCCAACGCGCACGCGAGCAGCGGGACCATGTGGGGGTTGAGGAAGGGCTCGCCCCCCGTGAACGCGATCTCCCGGGTGCCGAGCGCACGATCGCGGATCTCGTCGAGGTAGGGCTGCACGTCGTCGACCGTGAGGTAGGCCAAGCGGTCGTTGGTGGGCGAGCTGTCGATGTAGCAGTGCCCGCACGCCAGGTTGCAGCGCGTCCCAGTGTTGAACCACAGGGTGTCCAGCCGCTCCAGCCCCACCGACGCCCGAGGCTCCCCCCGTGCCGTGCGGTGGGGATCGACGAACTTGTCCGGCGACAGCGGGACCGCAGCCATGGCACCTCCAACACCGAAGCACCGTATGCCGCAGCCCCGTCCCTGGTTGCGCGACGGACGCCCGTGACGTCCTCGGATCGCCCCACCCCGTCGGTCCTGGACCCGTTACGCGAGCCGACCCGCACCCTCCTGGAGGCGCCATGATCGCCGGCATCCCGCACGTCCCGGTCCCCGCCAACGAGCCGGTCCTCTCCTACGCCCCCGGCAGCCCCGAGCGCGCCGCCCTCACCGCGGAGCTGGCGCGCCGCGAGGGAGAGATCGTCGAGATCCCCTGCGTGATCGGAGGCGAGCGGGTGTTCACCGGCACCACCCACGACATCGTCAACCCGTCCGCCTCGGGCGAGGTGATCGCCCGCGTCCACCTCGCGGGTCCCGAGGAGGTCGCCCGCGCGATCGAGGCCGCGTCCGAGGCCAAGGCCTCCTGGGCCTCCTGGGCCTGGCACGAGCGCGCCGCCGTCCTGCGCCGCGCCGCAGACCTCCTCGCCGGACCCTGGCGGGCACGGCTCAACGCCGCCACCATGATCGGACAGGGCAAGACCCCCCACCAGGCCGAGATCGACAGCGCGTGCGAGCTGATCGACTTCTGGCGCTTCAACGCCTGGTACGCCGAGGGCATCGCGGCCGACCAGCCCCCGATCTCGTCGCCGGGCACCTGGAACCAGCTCGACCACCGCCCGCTCGACGGCTTCGTGTTCGCCGTCACCCCCTTCAACTTCACTGCCATCGCGCTCAACCTGCCCACGGCGCCAGCCCTGATGGGCAACGTCGTGCTGTGGAAGCCGTCGATCCAGCAGTCGCTGTCGGCATGGGACGGGCTCCAGCTTCTCGAGGCGGCCGGCTTGCCCGCGGGCGTGGTCAACCTGCTCAACGGCCTGGGCGCGGACGTCGGCACCCCGGTCCTCGACAGCGAGCACCTCGGCGGCCTGCACTTCACGGGCTCCACCGCCACCTTCCAGCACCTGTGGGCCACGATCGGCCGCAACCTCAAGCGCTACCGGCAGTACCCACGCATCGTGGGAGAGACGGGCGGCAAGGACTTCATCGTGGCCCACCCCACCGCGGAGCCCGAGGCCCTCGCCGTCGCGATCGTCCGGGGTGGGTTTGAGTTCCAGGGCCAGAAGTGCAGCGCGGCCAGCCGCATCTTCGTCCCCCGCAGCCTGTGGGACGGCGGGGTGCGCGACCGCGTGATCGAGCACGCCCAGGCGATGCCCCAGGGAGACGTCCGCGACTTCTCCACGTTTGTCGGACCGGTGATCGACGAGAAGGCCTTCGACAAGATCGCCCGGTACGTCGACCTCGCGAACGCCGAGGGCACCGTCCACGTCGGCGGCACCTACGATCGCACCGAGGGCTGGTACATCGCCCCCACGATCGTCGAGGTCGACAGCCCCACCCACCCGCTGATGGTCGAGGAGATCTTCGGCCCCGTGGTCAGCGTGTACGTGTACGAGGACGACGACTGGGCGGACATCCTGCCCGTGGTCGACAGCGCGTCGCCCTACGCCCTGACCGGCGCCGTGTTCGCCACCGACCGCGAAGCGATCGCCGAGGCCAGCGCGGCCCTGCGGTTCGCGGCCGGCAACTTCTACATCAACGACAAGCCCACCGGGGCCGTCGTGGGGCAGCAGCCGTTCGGCGGGGGCCGGGCCAGCGGCACCAACGACAAGGCCGGCAGCCCCCTCAACCTCCTGCGCTGGGTCAACCCCCGCACGATCAAGGAGACGTTCGTCCCGCCGACGGAGGGGCCGCAGGGCGAGGCGGCGCAACGCTTCCCGCTGCAGTTGATGACCCCGAAGCACCACACCCGATTCCTGAACTCGGGCTACTCCCACCTTCCCAAGCACGGACCGGCGGAGGGCGCGCCGTTCGTCGAACTCGACGCTGCCGACGCTGCGGCGCGAGGGCTGGCCGACGGCGACGCGGCACGCGTGTTCAACGACCGTGCGTCACTCGAACTGCCGGTGAAGATCACCGAACGACTTCGCCCGGGTCTCGCCTCGATCCCGTGGGGTTGGTGGCGCCATCAACACCCCGATGGCAAGGTCGCGAACAGCTTGACGAACGACACGCTGACCGATTGGGGCGGCGGCGTGGCGTA
>JAUHWK010000702.1 GCA_030424555.1 bacterium
ATGCAGGCTGTTGCGCCCGAGGATGGACGCGCGGGTGGCCGTCGCGCCCACGAGGTCCACCAGGTCGTTGCGATCGATGTCGCCGGACAGGACGGTCGGATGCGCCTGCGGATCGCGGTCCCCTCGAACGGTCTCGGTCCCAGAGAAGCCACCGTACACCGCCACCGTTCGCGCGATCTCGAACCGAGCCTGACGCTCGTCCGGCGTGACGTTGGACAGGTCCTGCACCGCCACCGGCCGGTAGACGCCCGCCTGGAGCCAGAGCTCGTCGCATCCGACGTCCGCCAAGGCCGTGGACAAGTCCATCGCCTGCCCCCCCCAGGTCGTTCCATCCCCCGCCGACGTGCCATCGGACGCGACGCGACACACCACCGCCGGAAGGTCCGTGTCCAGATCGCTGTCCACGTCCGAGTCGCTGTCACCCCCCGTGTCGCTGTCCGAGCCCGTGTCGCTGTCGACGTCCGAGTCGCTGTCACCCCCCGTGTCGCTGTCCGAGCCCGTGTCGCTGTCGATGCCCGAGTCGCTGTCGATGCCCGAGTCGCTGTGCCCGACCCCGGCGGTGTCGGTGTCCACGCCTGTGTCCGTCTCAAGCCCGACCTCGACCGGGTCCGCGTCCGCGCCCGACGACCCGCACCCCGCCCCACCGACGATCGCAGAGACGGCGACCACCCGCACCGCAAGGCCAGCGGCACCAGGCCAGATCCAGACAGGCCACCGGTTCAACGCATCCTTCACGACCGTCCAATCCTGTCGCCCCCAGCGTAGCACGGGCTGGTTGGGGGAGACGATGCTCGCATCGACGGAGCAGGGCGGGCCCGCGGACCAGGCGACGGGCCTAGATGACGACGGCAGAGATGGCGATCCGATCGCCCTCACGTCTGGAGGCGCCTGCCGGCGTAGGTCCAGCGGAACGGCTTTGCGAGGACAGCATTGAGGTACTCGATGAAGTCGAGAAGGCGCTGTTGAAGGTCGATCTTCGACGTGAACGAGGCGCCCTTGAGCGCTCGCCTCGCCAGGATGCTGAACCAGATCTCGACCTGGTTTAACCAGGAAGCGTGGCGCGGCGTGTAGACGAACCGGATGCGGTGCTTCGGGTCCTCGAGGAACTCCTTGCGCGAGGCCATGCTCTTGAGGATGCCGTTCTTGCCCTTGCTGCCGAGGTCGGCGTCGATGTCGCAGCGTTCGGCAACGAGCCGCACGAGGGCCTCTGACTTGTGCGTGTTGAACTGGTCGACCACAAAGACCCAGGTACCGTCGGGATCAGTATCGATGGTCCGGGCGACGTGGACCGCGAAGTCTTCCTCGGTTCGGGTCGGGCCGATGCTCCGACGGA